>CAYPUN010000001.1:0-36335 GCA_964413985.1 uncultured Rickettsia sp.
CCATATTTTATCACATCAAGCCCGCCTTCAGTTGTCACCTCTTGACGTTTTTCTGGCACAATGCAAACAGCGTGCGGCCTTGTTTTAAGAGCAATTGCAAGCATTTCTTCAGTTGCCGCCATCTCCAAATTGATCGGCAATTTTATCGCTTTTTTCAGCGCCACCAAATCTTCATCGCGAATGTGACGACGATCTTCGCGCAAATGAATTGTGATTCCGTGCGCCCCAAATTTTTGCGCAAGAATTGCCGCTTTCACAGGGCTTGGATGCGCTCCACCTCTGGCGTTGCGAATTGTTGCAACGTGATCAATATTCACCCCAAGCCTAATTTTTCTGACGCTTTTTTTCATACAAAAATATAAAAATAAAATAACCAATATTGGCCAAAATTATCGTAATAAAAAATCCATAAAAATCAAAAAGTGAAATCAAAGCCCCGCCAATAAAGGCTCCAAGCAATTGTCCAATTGAAGCAATTGATTGAAAAGTTGAATTTGACGCAATTAGTTTTTCTTTTGGAAATGATTCATTAGCAATGGTGATTGAAGCCACAAAAATCAAGGCTGTAAAGCAGCCAAAGAAAAAATAAATTGCAAGCAACGCCACAAAAGAATGATAGAAAAACAATCCGCAAGACATTATCACCAAGCAGCCAACAAAGCCGGTGAGGATCATTTTATAGCGATCATATTTGTTGACTAAAAACCCGGCATACAAATCGCAAAAACCGCTGGCCATAAAGGCTCCAATCAACATGCCAGAATTTTCAGGGCTGATATTTACTTTGGCGCCAAAAACAACACTCAGCAAAACCAAGCAGCCACATTGTATTTCAAGTAGCAGGCGCGCTGTTGCAATGCGTGGTTGCTGTCTAAAAAATTCGCTAATTTTAATTCGATGCGCATCAATATTTCTTGGACGAGTGCGTCTTGCAAGCAGCAAAATCAAGCCCGAAATCGCAATTAAAGAAGAGGACGTCAAAAATGATGTATAATTTTGCGCCCCTAAATTTTTCACTACAAACGCGCCAATCACAATGCCAACACAAAAAGTGGTGGTAATAAGCGCCAGCGCAATGCTGCGGACTTCATTCTTAATCAAAATATTTATCCAGCTTTGGCGAATAATATAAAGTCCAAACCAGCAAAAACCGTTGATAACACAGATTGCAAGCCATAGAGAAAAATTTTGATAAAAGAAAATAACTGCAATATTTAGTGCATAAAGCAAACTAAAAAGCAGCGACGATCTTAGAGCGCCAAGCTTCGCAATAATTTTGCTTAAATAAAAAGAAATAAAAATACTAGCGCAAATTTCAGCCGCAGTTGCAATGCCAATCAAAAATGGCGACACATTATGTTTTATCAAAATCGCTGGCAAGGCAATAATATTGATGCCAAAGGCCACCGATCCAGCTAAAATACTAGCAAACAAAATACACAAACCAAAAATATTTTGGCGATTGGAAGTTTTAGTCATTTATGTCACTTGAAAGATTAGAGTGTTTAAATTAGAATCATCGAAGCGTTATAATAAGTCAACATTTTGAGAAGTCGATGAGTAAATCTCCGCTTTTAGATAAAATAAAATTTCCACGCGATTTGCGCCAATTTCCGCATGAAGATTTGCCGCAAATTGCCGACGAACTTCGCCGCGAAACAATTTCTGCTGTCTCGCAAACTGGCGGACACCTTGGCGCAGGCCTTGGCGTTGTAGAGCTAACCGTTGCACTCCATTATGTTTTTGACACGCCAAATGATCGCTTGATTTGGGATGTTGGCCACCAAGCCTATCCGCACAAAATTCTCACGGGCCGCCGCGACAGAATGCGCACCATCCGCCAGCCCGAAGGCCTTGCCGGTTTCACGCGTCGCGCCGAAAGTGAATATGATCCATTTGGGGCAGGGCACAGCTCCACCTCTATCTCGGCAGCACTTGGAATTTCTGTCGCCAAAAAACTTAGCGGCGAAAAATCGCACACAATTGCGGTGATTGGTGACGGCGCAATTTCCGCTGGCATGGCCTACGAAGCCATGAACAACGCGGGCGCACTGCCGGATGAATTTTATATCAACAACCGCCTCATCGTCATTTTAAACGACAACGACATGTCAATTGCGCCGCCAACAGGGGCGATGTCACACTATCTCTCGCGTTTGGCCGCATCAAAATCATATTTAAAAATTCGCGATTTCTCCAAAAAAATTTCGCACAAACTCAATGCTGACGGCATCGCTCACGGTTTGCGCAAATTTGAAAAAGCCGCCAAAGAATGGTGGATGGGCGGCAACATTTTTGAAGAGATGGGCTTTTATTACATCGGCCCCATTGACGGCCACAACCTCGAAGTGCTGGTGCCAATTCTACAAAATATCCGCGACGACAATTCAACCGATCCAATCCTCATCCACTGCGTCACACAAAAGGGCAAAGGCTATAACGAGGTGATGCAAAGCAACGACAAACTGCATGCAGTTTCAAAGTTTGATCCCGAAACAGGAGTGCCGCAAGCCGCCAAATCACTGCATCCATCCTATAGCAAAATTTTTGGCACAAGGTTAAGCGAGCTTGCAAAAACTGATGAAAAAATTATCGCCATCACTGCCGCAATGCCTGCGGGCACTGGTCTCGACGGCTTTGCCACTGCGCATCCACAAAAGTTTTTCGATGTCGGAATTGCCGAACAACACGCCGTAACCTTCGCCGCCGGCCTTGCCAGCGAAGGCCTCAAGCCATATGCTGCAATTTATTCCACCTTCCTACAACGTGCATATGATCAAGTGGTGCACGATGTTGCAGTGCAAAATTTGCCTGTGCGTTTTGCCATTGACCGCGCCGGCTTCGTAGGTGCTGACGGCCCAACCCACGCGGGCTCATTCGATGTCGCCTATCTCATAAATTTACCAAACTTCGTGTTGATGGCCGCTTCCGATGGCCAAGAATTAGTAAAAATGGTCAACACCGCCAACTCAATCAACAACCGCCCCAGCGCCTTCAGATTCCCACGCGCCGAGGCCGAATCAGAAATAAATTTCACCGACAACGAAATCTTACAAATCGGCAAAGGTAGAATTATCAACGCCGGAAGCTGTGTTGCAATTTTATCCTACGGCTCAATGCTCACGCAATCTCTCGCCGCCGCCGCACAAATAAAACAACAATTCGGCTTCGAACCAACAATCGCCGACGCCAGATTTGCCAAGCCTTTTGACGAATCTCTCGTCACCAATCTCGCCAAAAATCACGAAATCCTAATCACCATCGAAGAAGGCGCCATCGGCGGTTTTGGCTCCGCAATCGCCAATTTCCTAATAAACTCATCCTTGATCGAGCGCGAAAATTTCAAATTCCGCTCCCTCTTTATGAGCGACAATTTCATCGAGCAAAACACCATCCCCAAAATGCAAGAAGAGGCGGGCGTGTCAGCAAATGCTATAGTTGAGCTGGTCAAAAAACTAAAAAACTAGGCAACAAACAACCCATCAATTTCTCAAGTTAAATTCCTCTTAAATCCACTTGAAACTAAAAATTGTATTTTATATAACGGTAAATAATTATTAACCGAACCATATAAATATATGCCTTTATACAGCGTTTCTGAATCTAAAGAAGAAGTTATTATCTCGAACGATAGTCCAGAATATATCACGCAAAAACAATTAGAGAATACTATTGACAACGACAATCTGCAAAAATTAACTTTACATAATTGCGCACCTTTGCAAGCGGCAGATTCTGAAAGAAGAAGTCCTGGTTTTTTTCGACAAATAAAAGCAAAAGAAGTTAAAGTAACCGGAGATGATCAAATAGAATTTGCTGCTCTTGTCAATCTTTTATGCAATGAAAATGTTAACAAAATCACTATTCAGATAAATTCTCGATTGATTGATAACGAATCGATTGCAGAACTTCTAAAGGATAATCATAATTTGGTCGAACTTAAAATTCTTGATTACCCAGACAAGAGCAATATCTATTCTTTAACAGAAAAGTGCTCCCAATATCTTCAAAGAAACCTAGATGAGAAGACTCGTCGCGAGTCAGCTACTCAAGCAGGTGAACCTCAAGCGTCTGCAGCGGCAGCATCAGCGGCACCAGCTTCAGCAGCAGATACAACAAAGAAGCGTCCTCACGCCTTATAAAATCTCAACCAAAAGAGAGCTATTTTATAGATTTTTCCCATAAATCAAAAACTAAATAGCTCTCAAACCCAACACCTCTTGCCATTTTAAAAAAACATTTTATCATAAAAAAAGCTTTTTACCCATAATTTTATTGATCTCGCTATCATGGCCGAATTCCAATTACCAAAAAATTCTCAAATCGACAAAAAAGCTGGCAAAACCTACAAATCAAGCACTGCCAGCAAAAACACTCGCATTTTCGAAATCTATCGCTACGACCCAGAAGATGCCGAGAAAAAAAATCCCCACATCGACAAATTCGAAGTTGACCTAGACAATTGCGGCCCCATGATCCTCGACGCTCTCATCAAAATCAAAGCCGAGCACGATTCATCGCTAACCTTCCGCCGCTCTTGTCGCGAAGGAATTTGCGGCTCATGCTCGATGAACATAGACGGCTCTAACACTCTGGCTTGCACCAAATCAATTTCTGATTGCAAATCATCAAACGTAAAAATTTATCCATTGCCGCACATGCCCGTGGTTAAAGACCTCGTGCCTGATCTCAGTCATTTTTATGACCAGCTAAAATCAATCGAGCCATGGCTGCAAGCATCAGAGCCAGCCAATCAAAACAAAGAAAGGCTCCAAACCCCACAAGAGCGCGAAAAACTCGACGGCCTTTATGAGTGCATTTTGTGCGCTTGCTGCTCAACCTCGTGCCCAAGCTATTGGTGGAACGGCGATCAATATCTCGGGCCTGCAGTGCTTTTGCAAGCCTATCGCTTTCTTGCTGATTCACGCGACGAAGCTACAGCCAAGCGCCTTGACGCCCTTGAAGATCCGTTCAAACTTTATCGCTGCCACACAATCATGAACTGCGCCAACGTTTGCCCCAAAGGCCTCAACCCCGCGCAGGCAATTGCCACCATCAAAGGCATGATTGCAGATCGCAAAGCATAATGCAAAGTCCAAAAGTCGAAATTTACACAGACGGCGCATGCAGCGGCAATCCAGGCCCCGGTGGCTGGGGCGCCGTTTTGCTCTATAAAGAACACATCAAAAAAATCTCCGGTCACGAAAACGAAACCACCAACAATCGCATGGAAATTCGCGCCGTCATCGAGGCTCTCAAAGCCCTCAAAAAGCCAGCGCAGGTCGTGGTTTACACCGACAGCAAATATGTGCAAAGCGGCATCAACGAATGGATCCACTCATGGAAAATGAAGGGCTGGAAAGGTGCCAACAAAAAGCCAATAAAAAATGTCGATTTGTGGAAAGAGCTAGACGAAGAAGCGGCAAAACATCAGATAGAATGGCTCTGGGTAAAAGGGCACAGCGGCAATCAATATAACGAAATCGCAGATCAATTGGCCACAGCAGCAATCAAAAGATAGATCTTAAGGCTTACTCACACTCGAATCTTTAAATAAGACAAAAAAAAGAGGCGAAGAAAAAATCTTCACCTCTTTTTTTAAAACACAATATCAAACAAAAACTATTTCTTCTTGTCATCTTTAGCAGGAGCCTTAGCTGCAGGAGCTTTAGCCGCACCAGCCGCACCAGCCGCAGGAGCAGCGCCACCAGCCGCAGGAGCACCAGCTGCACCAGCTGCAGCAGCGTCACCGCCACCAACTGCTTGTTCTTCTTCAGCTTTGCCGCGACCAATAATACTTGCAATCAAAAAGCTATCTTTTCTAGCCAAAGAAACGCCAGCAGGAAGTTTCAAATTTTGGCTTCTAACTTTGCTGCCAACTTGAAGAGTTGAAGCATCAAAATCGATTTTTTCAGGAATGCTGTTTGCATTTTCGCAAATAACAGAAATTTTTCTTAAAACAACGTGCAAAAATCCACCTTTTTTCAAACCAGGAGTTCTATCCAAATTGACAAAATTGATTTTTGGTTGCGCTTTGAAAGATTTGGTTTCATCGCAATTGATAAGCTCAATGTGAACTGGTTGATCAGAAACTGGATCAAGCTCAACTTTGTGAGTGATAGTTTTGATTTTTTTGCCAGCAAGTTCAATTTCAGCAACGCGAGTTTGCACGTTTCCTTTCAAGAACTCTAACTCAAATTCTCTTTTGTCAACGCTGATGTTGATGTTGCCATTTTTTGAATAAATCACAGCAGGAATCTTGCCTGAATTTTTGATTCTTCTTGCTTCTAAAGAGCCGAGTTTTTCTCTTTTTTCTGCTTTTAATTGAAAGCTAGACATAAAATATGTAAACGAAATAATTATTATATAAAATATAGGGGCAGCAAATATAGAGTTTTCCTAACAAATAATCAAGTTATTTTTTCTCCACTTGCTTTATCGCCTCCAAAACCTCTTCCACATGGCCATTCACCTTTACAGAAGTCCAAATTTTGCTGATTTTGCCAATTTTGTTAATCAAAAATGTGCTGCGATCAATGCCCATATATTTGCGTCCCAACATCGATTTTTCTTTGATAACGTCATAATCTTTGCAAGTTTTTTGCGTTTCATCGGCCAAAAGCGTAACTTTTAGCGCATATTTTTCGACAAATTTGCAATGGCTTTTCACGCTATCTTTAGAAATTCCAAGAACCACGGCATCAAGAGCTTCAAACTCTTTCAGCTTTTTTGTAAAATCTTGCGCTTCAATCGTGCATCCAGGGGTGTCGTCTTTTGGATAAAAATAAAGCACAACATTTTTTCCCTTCAAATCTGACAAAGAAATTTCTTCGCCGTCATTGCTTGGCAGAGAAAAGGCCGGAGCATTTTTTCCAACTTCAATTTTCATTATTTTTTAGTGGTTGTTTTTTTCTTTTTTTTCGGCTTTTCAACTTCCACTTCGCCAACAGCTTTAACGGTCAAAATGATGTCGTTAAATTGTGATTGGCTGCAAAGTCCAAGCAACACAACGTCGCGCGGCTTAATGTTTTTCAAGTTCCAATGGGTGCGATTGCGAATCGAATCGATCATTGCATCAGTGGTTCCAATCAGTTTTTTAACCTGCAAATTGGTGATTTCTGGATAATATTTGAGCAGATATGCAATGCCGTCTGGCTTGTCTTGGCGGCGCGCAATTGGCGTATATTTGCCCGATTTTTTTGAGTTGCTTTTGATCTCTGCCGCAGCGTTGCGATTTAAGATCAAAGACGCATCAACATTGGCTTCGCAGCGCTTGATTTCTGCTTCGGTCAGCTGTCCTGAATAAACAGGATTTTGGCCGATGATGCCAGCAGCAACGTCGCCGTCAGCAATTCCTTGCACTTCAAGTTCGTGCAAACCGCAAAAACGCGCGATCTGATCGAAGGTTAGTGATGTATTTTCAACGAGCCACACTGCAGTTGCCTTGCGCATCAAAGGAAGATCTTGTTCTGTCATTTTGTTTTATTTTGAAATTGTAATTAGATTTGACCATCTATAGTCTGATCTTAATCTAAAAACGGTTTTAAAAGCAAGTATGAAAAATTGGAATTATCAAAATTTTACAGTTTATCAGTTTGATGAATTGGACAGCACCAACAGCCACGCGGCTGCAATGGCAAATGCGGGCAAGTTGTTCGATCGCGAGATTGTTATGGCAAATTGCCAAAATGCAGGGCGAGGGCGTATGGACAGGGCTTGGGCATCGCCAAAAGGCAATTTATATTTTTCTTTGTTGCTGCGCGAAGCCTTGAATCTCAAGGATGTAGGGCAGATTTCTTTTTTGGCAATTGTGGCTTTGAGGCTTGCAATTGAAGGTTTGGTGGATGGTTTGTTGCCCACAGAAGATTCTTCGCTCAAATTTGATGCAGAGCCAAAAGTGCCAAAAGTAGATTCGTCGCCAAAATTGAACACAAAGCCAAAAATCGAAAACAAATGGCCAAACGACTTGCTGCTTGATGAAAAAAAACTTGCCGGAATTTTGCTCGAAAGCAAATTTAATCAAGAAAAGTGCGAATTTGTCGTGCTTGGAATTGGCGTCAACATTGCCTCCAGCCCTGATAACACAATTTTTCCTGCCACAAATTTAGCGCACCACAATATCAAAATCACGCCAGAAAATTTGCTGCGAGAATTTTTGGCGCAGTTTGAAATTCTTTATCAAAATTGGTTGAGTTTTGGTTTTCAAAATGTTCGCAAAGCTTGGCTTTCTAAGGCTTATCGCCTGAAGGAAGAAATTGTAGTGAAGGTTGAAGGCAAGGAAATAAAAGGCGTGTTTGAAGATTTGGATGTTGATGGAGCCTTGATTTTAAAGGTTGAGGGTGATTCAGAAAATGAAAATAATTTAGGAAATGATGGTTTGAAAAAAATATTTTATGGCGATATAAGTTAAAAATGCGCCAGAAATCATGCTAAAATTACGATTTAAACCAGAAAATTAATTCTAGCAAAATCAGCGCCAGCACGCCGATCTCGCCTATTCTTCACTCAACTTGCGCGCTTGATCATCCGCCGTCAAAGCATCAATAAACTCATCCAATTCGCCAAGCATAATTTCGTCAATGCGATAAGATGTCATGTTGATGCGATGGTCAGTGACGCGGCTTTGCGGAAAGTTATAAGTGCGAATACGCTCAGAACGATCACCGCTTCCAACTTGCTCTTTACGTGCCGCAGCCCGCTCTCTGTCTTGCCTCTCGCGCTCTGCATCATAAATTCTCGAACGCAAAACTTTCATCGCTTTCTCGCGATTTTTAATTTGCGATTTTTCATCCTGCATCGAAACCACCACACCAGTTGGAATGTGAGTGATGCGAACCGCAGAGTCTGTAGTGTTCACCGATTGTCCACCGGGGCCAGAAGAGCGAAAAACATCGATACGCAAATCTTTTTCTTCAATTTTAATATCAACTTCTTCAGCCTCTGGAAGTATGGCAACCGTGGCTGCAGAGGTGTGAACGCGACCCGAGGCCTCGGTTTCTGGCACTCTTTGCACGCGATGCGCGCCAGATTCAAATTTTAAACGCGCAAATGCGCCACGTCCCACAATCAATGCTGACGCGTCTTTATAGCCACCAAGTCCAGTTGTAGAAAGTTCCAAAATTTCAAATTTCCAACGTTTTTTTTCAGCATATTTTTGATACATGTGAAAAAGTTTATAACCAAAAAGTGCAGCCTCTTCGCCGCCAGTGCCGGCGCGAATTTCAAGGATTGCGTTCTTTTCATCCGCCACATCTTTTGGCAATAACGCAATTTTAATTTCTTGCTCAACAACAGGAATTCGTTTGGCCAGCAGCATTTTTTCTTCTTCCATCATATCTTTCATTTCCTTGTCAGTTGTGCTTGCAAGGCCATCTTCAATTTCTTTTAATTCTTTTTGCGTTTTGTGATATTCATGAATAAGCGCAACAATTGGCATCAAATCAGAATGCTCCTTTGAAACCTTGGCATAGTTAGAGCCAAGCGCATTTGGATCGAGTAATTTTTTCTCAAGTTCGTCAAATTTTGTGACCAAACCGTCTAATTTTTGCGTAAATGACATTTTTATGGAAGAAATAGAATCAATATTTATAATAGGACATATTAAACTAACAATCGCTTATAAATCAAGGTTAAATGGATCAGAAAAATTTTTATATCACCTCACCAATATATTATGTAAATGACGTGCCGCATATTGGCCACGCTTACACCTCAATTGCTTGCGACGTTCAAGCCAGATTTCGCAAGGCTCAAGGCATGGATGTGCGTTTTTTGACAGGCACTGACGAACATGGCCAGAAGGTTGAAAAATCTGCCTTAGCGCGCGGTTTGCAGCCACAAGAATTTTGCGATCAAGTTTCGTCAAAGTTCAGCGAGCTGGCGCAAATGCTGGGTTTGTCGCATGATGATTTTATTCGCACCACGCAAGAGCGTCACAAAATTTGTGCGCAAGAATTTTGGCGCCGCCTAGAAGCGCGCGGTTTCATCTATAAAGATGTTTATGAAGGATGGTATGCTCTGCGTGACGAAGCTTTTTATAACGAAGACGAAATCACTGACGGCAAGGCTCCAAGCGGTGCCGAAGTTTCTTGGCACAAAGAAGAAAGTTATTTTTTTAAACTTTCGGCCTTTCAAGAAAAATTGTTGATGCTTTATGAAGCCGCGCCAGACTTCATCTCGCCGCAATCAAAAATGAACGAAGTTTTGTCTTTTGTTAAAGGTGGCTTGAAAGATTTATCAATTTCGCGCAGCTCTTTTTCATGGGGAATCAAAATTCCAAATGACGAAAAACACGTGATGTATGTGTGGCTCGACGCGCTCACCAACTACATCTCGGCGCTTGGGTTTCCGGATGAAAAAGGTGAGCTATATCAAAAATTTTGGTGCAACACTTTCGAATCACCCGTGCATATTGTTGGCAAAGATATTTTGCGCTTTCATGCGGTTTATTGGCCGGCATTCCTTATGGCTGCTGATTTGCCGCTGCCAAACAAAATTTTTGCGCATGGCTGGTGGACAAATCAAGGTCAAAAAATTTCAAAATCTGTGGGCAATGTGATTGATCCGTTCAAAGAAATTGAATGGCTAGAATCGCTTGGCTGCAGCAATGAGGTGGCCATCGATTATTTCAAATATTTTTTAATGCGCGAAGTGCCATTTGGAAATGATGGCGACTATTCTCGCGAAAATATGTTGACACGCGTCAATGCTGAGCTGGCGAACAATATCGGCAATTTAACGCAGCGCTCGCTCTCGATGATTTTCAAAAACAATAACGGCGAAATCGTTGATATCAAAGGCTTTGTGCTTGGTCAAGATTTGTTAAAAAACGGCTATCAATTGCAAGAAAAAATCGCAGAAAAAATGGATCGTTTTGCCTACGACCAAGCCATTGGCGAGATAATTCAATTTGCATCTTTGTGCAATCAGTTTATCAATGACAACGCGCCATGGACTCTCAAAAAAGATGGCAAAATTGACGAAATGAACCTTGTTTTGTCAACAATTGCAGAGGCTTTGCGCTTAATATCCATCAGCTTGCAGCCATTTTTGCCAAATCTAAGCAAGCACATTATGAGCTTTTTGCAAGTTGATGAAAAATGTCGCATGATGATGCATGTGGATAAAAAATATGCTTTGGTCGAAGGCCACAAAATTATTGAGCCTAAGATTGTTTTTTGTCGAATTGAAAATAAATAAATCATGGCACAAAATTATCATACTATCATGACTGCAAACAAAGAATCATCTTCAGGCGGCAAGCCAGAAGGCTCTAGCACCGAGCACAAAACTTTAAGAAGACAACAATCTTTTTCGCAGCGCCTTTCTCATGCATTTGAAAGTGGCAAAGATGCTGGTGAAAAATTGGGCAATGTGGCGAGTGAAATCGCTGACAGCGCGGCTGAGTGGATCAACAACAATCCAAAAAAAGTAAAAGCAATTGCGGCGATCACTGCAACTGTTGTTGGTGCTTTTACAAGCGGCATTGGCGGCATTGCTGCTGCAGCTGCGCTGGCTGTGGCGGAAGAGGCTATTGCAAAACTTGCTTCCAACAGAGTTGATACAATTCAAAAAAGAGAAAACGCTTTGCAAGAGAGAGAAAAAAATGGTGTTGATGGAAAAGGAAAAGAGCTTGAAAGCTTGTCACCAGCGGATCAGGTCACTCAGATGCTAAAAAATATCAGCGACAAAATGTCGGAAATGGAAAAAGATAGCGCGGTTTCAAAAGAGCATTTAGATGCGATCAGAAAAAATTTAGGTAGCATGCAGCAAGCTTCGCAATCTTGGTCTGAAAGGGCTGAAGCCACTAAGCCAAAAGGCGAAGAATTTGGCGGCAGATAATGAAAATAATTTCTTGGAACATCAACTCGCTGCGACTGCGTCTGCCACTGCTCAAAACCCTTGTTCAAACACACAGCCCCGATATAATTTGTCTGCAAGAAATCAAAGTTTGCGATGAAGATTTTCCGCTGCTTGAAGTGCGAGCTTTGGGCTATAATTTTGTCGAATTTTGCGGTGAAAAATCTTATAACGGCGTGGCGATTTTATCAAAATTTCCGCTGCAAAAAGCCAGCAGAATCGACATTCACAACTATGGTCACAAACGCCACATCAGCGCGGTTTTGGACACTAAAATTGGCGAGATAGAATTGCACAATTTTTATGTGCCGGCGGGTGGTGATATTCCTGACATTTCTCTCAACGACAAATTCGATCACAAACTAAAATTCGTTGATTGGATGACAGATTATTTCGCGCCGCAAAAAGATAAAAAAATTATTATTGTTGGTGATTTTAATATTGCTCCAAAGCCAAATGATGTCTGGTCGCATAAGCAATTGTTGAAAGTTGTTTCGCACACGCCAATTGAGGTTGACAAATTAAACAAACTGCAGGCGAGCCTTGATTTTGTTGATACGCATCGTATGTTTGTGGATGACTCGGAAAAACTTTATAGCTGGTGGAGCTATCGGGGGCTTGATCCGTTTAAGTCTGATCGTGGGCGTCGGTTGGATCACATTTGGGCGACGCCGAATTTGAAAAATCATATTCAGAATTTTGCTATTTATAAAGATTTTCGTGTTGCGCGTCAGCCGTCGGATCATGTGCCGATTGCTACGGAGTTCTCCTTTAACGGTTAATGTTGAATTTTTATATTTTAAAATTTGCGTAGCAAAGGCGTGGGGATGGTACTTCGCCCCTCAGACAGTGGCGCGCCAAAACTCGGTTCGAAATACCATCCCCACGCCTTTGCTACGCAAATTTTAAAATATAAAAATCACTATTTAATTTTTTAAAAACTGGGGTTTTTAAGGTTTTTGGTTTTTGTAATTTTTTAGAATTTTTGCCAATTTCTGCAAAATATTCCTTTCGCACTCTTACTTAAAGTTTTGTTAAAAAAATAATAAAAATTCTGAATTGTTTTGTTTGATAAATTGAGTGGTAAGAATATTTGCGTAGCCCCGCTTAGCTTTTTTTAAACCGACGAGGTTTAAAAAAAGGTTGCCGTAGGGGCGTAGCAAATATTCTTACCACTCAATTTATCAAACAAAACAATTCTCTACATTCCAAACAAAGCCAACATTTTCAAACAAAACAATTCTCAACTTGAGATTTAGTTTCTAAAATATCTTTTCTTTTAAAAATTCCTTTTTACAATTCTTCAAGAATTTCTTTATAATAATTTTTTAAGCGGCAATCAAAAACGCTGCGAAGGTAATATTTACAATGTCTGAGACTGTTAAAATAATTTTTGTTGTTAAAGGTGAACCAAAAGAATTTGTCGTGCCGCTTGGCACAACGGTTCTTGAGGCTGCACACAATAACGATATCGATCTTGAAGGCGCGTGCGAAGGCTCGCTTGCTTGTTCTACATGCCATGTTGTAGTTGAAAAAAAATTCTACGATATGCTTGAAGCCCCAAGCGAAGACGAGGAAGACATGCTTGATTTAGCTTTCGGTTTAACCCCAACTTCGCGTTTGGGTTGCCAAATTGTTATGACGAAAGAGCTCGACGGCCTCACTCTGGTTGTGCCAGATGAGACTCGCAATGTTTCGCTTAAATAATAAAATATTTCAAATATGAACAGAAGCATCTTGATAAAAGTAGCAGTGGCGCTATTGGTTGTGATTTTGCTACATAGCGTATTTTGGTTTTTCAAAACTGGACAGCTCGAAAAGCATCTTAACAATTTTGTTACCGAAAACAACACGGCCATTTCAGCTGCTGAAATCAAGGTTGCGGGCTATCCTTTCTCACAAAAAATTGTGGCAAAAGATTTGAAATTCACAATTCCAAATTCAGCTTTCAGCAAATATCAAATTATTGTAAAAGATTTTGAAGCAAGCGCTGGAATTTTCAGCAAAGATTTCACAGTTGATGTTGCAGACAAAATCACTGTGCAAGATTTAGATGGCAATATTGGTAATGTTGAATTTGCACAAATGCCAAAAATTTCTTTCTCTATTTCAGATGGAATCGTGTCAAGCTTCTCTTACGCCGACAACGGTTACAAGATTTTCGACATCGACAAAAACATCATTTATAGCGCAGCTTCTTCAACAATCAATTTGGTTTCAACAATTGATTCTAGCGATCAAATCACTTCTAAACTAAACGTTGCAGTGAGAGAAATCGAAGGTTTCGATGTGATCGACATTTATAGAAATTCTTCTGAGAAAAAAATTATTGATGGCATCAAAACTGGCGAAATTTCGCTTGGAAGCGGTGCTGCTGTTGCAATGATTGGCAGCGATCCATCTTTTGCAAGCAACGCTGCAAACCCTGCTGCGCCCAACGCGCCAGTGGTTGTGCCAACTGCAACAAGTGATTCAGCGATGACGCCTCCAGCTTCTGCACCATCTCCAGCTGCGGCTGCAGCAAATGCTGCAAAGGCTGCCGCTTCGGCTCAACAAGCTGCTGCGCCAAACGGCGCTCCAGTTGCTGGCGCTGCACCTGTTGCCGCTGCGCCAAATCAAGCTCCAGTTGTTGGAACTCCGGCTGATATAGCCGCAAAAGTTGCTTCTGGTGCCGCAATTCCTTCTGCAGCCGCTCCAGCTGCTGTTCCTGGCGTTGCTGCTGCAAATGTTGCAACTCAAACTGCAGACGCAGCAAAAGCAACAATCGATCCATCAAAGCCTGCAGCTCTTGATGTTGCAAGCTTGATCGCAAAAAGCGATGTCACAAAATCGAACTTAATTATCGACATCGAATATGTTCTAACTCCAACTAAAAATGATCAGCAAGGCTCTGTTCCACTTGACCCTGCTCAAATGCAAGAAAATGCCACTCAATATAGCAGAGTCGTAAAAGTCAACAATATCGAGTTTTCAAATGCGCTTTACAAAATCTCTTTAAACGGCCAAGTAAACTATTTTCAAGACGACAATTTGCCATCAGGTTTTGTAACGGTGAAAATCGAAAACATCGACAAATTTGTTGAATATGTCGCAACCGGTTTCACGCAAATTGTTGAGCAAAAGCAAATCGTGCCAAGCGTTCAATCTAACGATTTGGCGGCTCAATCTTCACAAACTCAAAGCACAGCATATCAAGATTTCTTAAGAAAAATCTCGGCTTCACTTGGCAATGTGTCAAAAGAATTGGCTGACAAAAATCAGCTTACAAAAGACAATGTTGCTTTGTTTGATATGCGTCGCGAAAAAAATCTTGAGTTCATCATCAACGAAACTCCATTGCGCGAAGTTTTAGGAAAATTCTAATTAAGGAAGAAGCGGCGAGGGTGCCAAGCTATTGACTCCCTCGCATCTTTCTTCACAAATATTTATCTGAAGGCGGATCAAAACTCCGCCTTTTTTATTGTCAAAAATAAATGAAAATTTCACAAGCTCTGCAAGTGGCGCAAAAAAAACTGCAAGAAAAAAACATCGACAATCCAGCCTTTGAAGCCTTGATTTTGTTGATGTCGTCCACATCATTCACCAAAGAAAAAATAGTTTTCAACCCCGATTTGTTGCTTGAAAAAAATCAAGAAAATGATTTTTTTGCCAAAATTTCACGCCGTCAAAATCGCGAACCGGTGTCGCATATCATTGGCAAGCGCGAATTTTATGGCTATGATTTTGTGGTAACAAAAAACGTCCTCGACCCGCGCCCAGACTCAGAAGCTTTGGTGGAGTTGGTGCTTGAAAATATCGCCAACAAAACCCAAGAACTAAAAATTTTAGAGCTCGGTGTTGGCTCTGGCTGCCTAACAATTTCGCTGCTAAAAAATTTGCCAAATGCCAGCGCAACAGGTGTCGACATCAGCCCCAAGGCATTAGAAATTGCGCAAAAAAACGCCGCAAACAATCAAGTGGAAAATCGTTTCAAGCTGCTTGAGTCAAATTTATTCAGCGCGCTAGAAGTGGAGGCGGCGCAAAAAAGGGCGGCACAAAAATTCGACATCATAATCTCCAACCCGCCATATATTCCCGCTGCCGAAATTGAAAATTTAAGTGATGAGGTGAGGTTGTTTGAACCAAGGCTGGCGCTTGACGGCGGCATTGACGGCTTAGATTTTTATCGCCAAATTGCCGCACAAGCAAAAAACTTTCTAACGCCACAAGGTCTTGTGTTTCTAGAGGTGGGCCACGATCAATCGCGCCAAGTGAGTGAAATTTTTGCCGCGCAAGAATTTGAGGCGAGGGCAATCAAGCGAGATCTGGCGGGGTTTGAGAGGGCGCTGATGTTTGAAATCGCGCGCTCTATTTTTATCTAGAGGAAATTCTCCTATCTTTGATAAGAGTCGTTTTTGCTAGCCTCGCTTTGATCGGCGGCAGAACCTCCTCCAAATTTTTCAACCATACTCTGCACGTGACCTTTTTCACCCGCTTTCGGCTCATTGCTGCCCTTTTTTTCCTTCACCTCTTCTGTTGTAAGACTTTCTATGGTATTGGATACGTCATTTGATCTTTGTTCCCTCTTGCTCTTCATCTTTTCCATGGCAATAACTACCTCGTTGCGCGCATTTTCTGCCGCAAGTCTACCTTGATCAGATTCTGCAACATTATCATCTTTTTTACTTGAAACCTCAGGTTTTTTATCATCCTCGGTTTGTTGTCCGCTCTGAGGAAGTGAAGGGGTTGTATTATTTTTTGTTTCCGCAACTTGAGCAGAATTTGATGCTTGAGCGGTTTCAGCTTCTGCCGCTTTATTGGTTAGCTTGTCATCGTCAAGATCGTTATTTGCGCCTTTGGCTTCCGACCCTTGTTGTTGCGCACCAAGTGTGTCAGCAGCCATCGCTTCAAGGCTAAGTGGTCCAGCTAAAGTATTGACTCCAGTATTCAATGCTTGCTCAACCCCAGCACTATTGCTTTGGCCACTATTAGCCTGCGTCAAGATCTCTGAAGCGACACCTAAATGGTCTTTGGCAATTTTAACGCCTCCTTGCAAATCTTGCGCTATTGCTGCATTGGCCACTAGTGATGCTAAGTCTTGCGCTTCTTCTGCCACACCAGCGCCGACGGCTGGAGTTGTTGCGTCAGGCTCTGGTTCTGTTGGGGCGCTTGCAGGTTGCCCTGAAGGAGCCGCAGTGGTGGTGGTGGTGATCTTTTTTGATGTCAATGGTCCAGTTCCAGCTACATTTAGAGGGGGTTTGTTAACATCCGGCTCTTCTTCCTCTCCCTCATTCTCTTTCTCCGCCTCTGACTCAACTTCCTTCTCCCCCTCTTTCTCCTTCTTCAACCCATCCTTGCCAGTCATAGCCTCTTCAAGCTCCTCTGGTTTTTCGCCTTTCGTAATTTTCTGAAAATATTCAGCCGCAGACAGGTCCGCATCTTCGTCTTTCTCTTTTCCTTCCTCCTCAGCAACGTCCTGAATCTTCTCAGGTTTCTTGCGGCTTAAAAGAAAAATACCAGCAGCAATAATGCCAGCAATCGCCAAAGGCGGGCACAAAACCGCGGTGGTGCCAATTGCTGCAATGGCAACAATTCCCTTCACCCCTTGCTTCGCCATTTCGACTTTCTTTTTCAAATCTTCATCAAGCGGCTTATAAGGATATTTTCCCTTTTCTTGCACAATTCCATTTTGCTTGCCCTGCGCTGCAAGTTTTTTAGCCTCTTCTTCCTCTTTTTCCTTGGCCTTTCTTTCGGCATAAGCGTCAGGATTCACCAACTCTTCCGTTCTGTCAGAAACAAATTCTTTAAATTTATCAACCGCACTTTGCGCAACGCCTATTAAAGGATTGTTTTTTGGGGTTAGGTCTAAAAGTTCCGCTAGATTTGTGCCAAGATGATTAAAGTCAGTTTCAGGTGTCGGATTGTCTTCTTCAAGAAAGCCAAATAATCTCGCTAAATTTTTTAAGAAACCAATTTTAACCTTAGGATCAACATCTGTTTTATCTGCACCAAAGACCTCTGCAACCGCAGAATGAAACGCAAAAAATGCTGTGTCTTTTTGAGATAATTCAACGTTTTTTTGAGAATAAAAACCGCTTCGAAATTTTTCTAGTGCCGCTGTGTCATTTTCATCTTTTATGCCAGCAATTCCTTCAAGATTTGACTTTGCAACGCCCTTCCTATCTGGGTCTATAACAATTGACTTTTGAATTGTTTCAAGAAGAAATTTTGCGTCTTTTTCTTGTTGTTCTTGTTCTGGGGTTTTTGGTGTTGGTGTGGTTGTTGTTGGCGCTGTTGGTGCGGTTGCGGTTGGGGTAGCTGCTGTTGCCGTGGCAGGTGTTGCGGGTGTTGTCGTGGCTGTTGGTGTTGCAGCTGCGGCTGCTGGTGTTGTAGGTGTTGCGGTCGCAGGTGTTGCTGCTGTAGGCGTGGTTGCTGCAGTAGCTGTTGGCGCCGCTCCAGCTGGGTTTGGTGTGGCTGGCACAGTGCTAGTAGCTACAGTAGTACCACCAAGTGCAGCGCCTCCAGTTGTGACTGCGTTACCTGTGGTTGTATTTAGTGGATCTGGTGCAGCGGCTCTTGATGTCGCTGGCACTGGTTCCATATATAATTGTTCCTGAGGAGTACTGCCTGCGGGGGCTGTAGTTCTAGCTGGAGGGGTTGGCAATTTTTCATCCCCCACAAGCACTCTTGGTTCAGCATATATGTCATTGTCATTAAGAAAATCTGTCTCTGCGTTAGTGTTTCTCAAGCTAAGATCTCCACCAGTGGATCCTGCATTATAAAACCCAGTGGTAGTATCATCTGGACTTGCTGCGGTTGTAGTGGTTGTCGCCTTATCGTAGAAAGTATTATTCGTCACTTCTTTTTCTTGCGTTGCTGTAGCGTATAGTCGATTATTGTTTTACGCAGCTTCTTGTTCAGCTGTATATGGTTTTATTGGAGTTACTTGGTTTTTTTTATCATCCATAACAATCCTTAAATAAAAATTGGTGGGTGGTAGAGAACTCGAATCTCCGACCTCTACGATGTCAACGTAGCGCTCTAACCAACTGAGCTAACCACCCAAAAATAAACAATATTTAAGAACTATACAGCAATATCGCATAATATGCAAATTTTTTGCAAAGACCACCCCCACCAATTGTAGCTTGGTGAGTCTATATACCAAATCCACCCGCGCCAGCGTTGTTTTCTTGCATCATCTGTTCCAGCGCGTTCTTATCAATCTTGCCAAATTTCTTCATCATTTTTTGCATCTGCTTATATTTTTTGAGCAGGCGATTTATTTCTTGAATATTTGTGCCTGCGCCCGCGGCAATCCTTCTTTTGCGCGACGAGCTCATAATCAAGCTATCAGGATTTTTGCGCTCTTTTTTTGTCATCGACAAAATAATTGCCTCTTGTCGTTTTAGCTCTGTCTCAATATCGCCCATTTTGCTGAGATGCTCGGCAATTTTTCCAGCCCCAGGAAGCAGCTTGATGATTGACTTCATGCCGCCCATCTTTTTTGTGTTGCGAATTTGCGACAACAAATCTTCAAAATCAAACTGGCCTTTTTGCATTTTTTTGGCCGCTTTTTCCATCTCGTTTTGATCGAAAACTTCTTGCGCTTTTTCAACCAACGAAACCACGTCGCCCATGCCGATAATTCTGGATGCAATGCGTTTTGGATCAAACTCTTCAAACTCTTCAACTTTTTCGCCAACACCAATAAATTTGATTGGACAATTTGTGGCGGCCTTCATGGTGAGAGCAACGCCACCGCGGCCATCGCCGTCAAGTCTGGTTAAAATTGTGCCGGTGAGGGTGAGTTTTTCGTGGAAAATTTTGGCGATGTTCAACGCATCTTGGCCAATCAGCGAATCGACCACCAGCAAGATTTCAACTGGGTTGGCGATGTTTTTGATGGCGATCAATTCTTGCATCAGCTCATCATTGATGGCGGTGCGGCCTGCAGTGTCGAGAATCAAGACATCGCTGCCAATTTTGATGGCTTGAGAAATAGCGCGTTTAGTGATCTCGAGCGGTTTTTCGCTTTCAACAATTTCTAAAGAATCAACCGCAACTTTTTGCGCAAGAATTTCCAACTGCTTTTGCGCCGCTGGTCTGTAGGTGTCAAGCGATGCTAATAAAACTTTTTTGTGATTTTTGTTTTTGAGGCGTAGTGCTAATTTTGCTGCGGAGGTGGTTTTGCCTGCACCTTGCAAGCCAACAAACATAAGGATTGCTGGCGGTTTGGTGCTGAAATTTATTTCGGATTTTTCGCTGCCAAGCAATTTGACCAACTCGTCATTGACGATTTTTACAATCATCTGACCGGGTGAAACGCTTTTCACCACTTGCTGGCCAAGAGCTTCTTGCTTGACTTTTTCGATAAAATCTTTGGCGATCGACAAAGAAACATCGGCTTCGAGCAACGCCACTCTAATTTGGCGCATCACGTCATTTAGATCATCTTCGCCGATAAATTTTTTGCCGGAAAGAGAATCAAAAATTTTGCCGATGTTTTTTGTTATGTTGTCTAACATGAGTAAGAAATTGTTTGGGCAACATTAAATTTGGTGCCCGCGAATGCCAAAAACAGCTGTTTGGGACTGTTTTTTCTACTCAACAATTTCATATCCTGCGAAGAAAAATGCGATTTCGTTTTTTGCATTTTCCAAGCTGTCAGAACCGTGAACTGAGTTTGCTTCAATTGATTCAGCAAATTCTTTGCGGATAGTGCCTGCAGCAGCGTCTTTAGGGTTTGTAGCGCCCATGATTTCGCGATTTTTTGCAACAGCATTTTCGCCTTTCAAAACTTGCACAACAACTGGGCCAGAGATCATAAACTTCACCAGATCATTGAAAAAAGGGCGCGCTTTGTGCACAGCATAAAAGCTTTCAGCCATTGCTTGGCTAAGTTGCATTCTTCTTTGAGCAACGATTGATAGGCCAGCTTTTTCAAATTTAGTGTTGATGGCACCAGTCAAGTTGCGTCTGGTTGCGTCTGGTTTGATGATAGATAAAGTTAGTTCAGTTGTCATGATTTAAAAATGTTGTTAATGGCCAAAATGGCGAAAAATTAGGAATTATTCCTTTGTTACAGGTGATATAGCTCTTAGCCGCGACTGAGCCACGCTTGGAGCGTCTAAGAGCTATATCACCTGTAACAAAGGAATAATCGCTTAAAATTATAAAAATCTTATTGTTTTTGTCAACTATTAGTTGCTTTTGTGAGGCTGTTTTGTTAGTTTTGATGTGGGTTTAAAAATTTCTCAAAAAAATGAAAAAACAAAATTCAAAAAAAGCTGCCAATTTGTTAAGTTTTGATGATTTGGCAGAAATTGTAAAACGCAAAATAGCCAGCAAAGAGAAGGGTTCGTATAGCTATGAGATTGCGAAGCAAGGTGTTGAAAAAATTACTAGAAAAATTGGTGAAGAAGCTTTAGAAGTTGTGATTGCGGCATTTTTAAATCAGCAAAAAAGCAGCAAAAAATTGCATCAAGAATTGGTTGGTGAATTGTGCGATTTGTTTTATCACAGCATGATTTTAATGGCGGCGCAAGGTGTTGAAATGCAAGAAATTTTGCAAGAATTTACAAAACGCAACAACAAAAAATCGAAAAAATGAGTGAAATAAAAACCCCTATTACATTCACTCAGTCAGCATCGGCGCGCATTGTTGAGCTTTTGCAAAAGCCAAAAAATCAGGGCAAGTTTTTTCGCGTTGGGGTTTCTAGTGGTGGTTGCAGCGGCTTTCAATATTTGTTCAATTTGGATGATAAGCATGGCGAAGATGATTTGGAGGTTTTGGCAAGCGATGGCGCTGTTATTGGCTTCACCGATGAAACATCGCTCGATTTTTTGAAAGATTGCACGGTTGATTTTGTTAATGAGCTTGGGGCGTCTTATTTTAAAGTAATAAATCCGCAAGCCAAGGCTAGCTGTGGTTGCGGATCGTCTTTTGCGGTTTAAATTTTAGTTAAAAAAATGATTTCATTTCAGCAAATTATTCTTCAGTTACAAAATTTTTGGGCAAAGCAGGGCTGCGCGATCTTACAGCCTGTTGATCTTGAGGTTGGTGCTGGCACTTTGCATCAAGCCACAGTTTTGCGTGCAATTGGCAAAAAACCATGGAAAGTTGCTTATGCACAACCATGTCGCCGCCCTACAGACGCGCGTTATGGCGCCAATCCAAATCGCTTAAGTCACTATTATCAATTTCAAGTTTTTTTGAAACCAGCGCCACAAAATATTCGCGAACTATATTTGCAAAGCCTTGAATTGATTGGGCTGGATGTCAAAAACAACGATGTGCGTTTTGTTGAAGATGACTGGGAAAACCCTACAGTTGGCGCGGCCGGACTTGGTTTTGAAGTGTGGTTCAATGGCATGGAAGTGACACAATTCACCTATATGCAACAAGTTGGCGGCATTGAATGCAGCTTGGTTGCAGGCGAAATCACATATGGGTTGGAGCGAATAGCCATGCATGTTCAGGGCGTTGACAACATTTTTGACATCAATTGGAACGGCGGCGAAGGCGAAGAAAAAATCAGCTATGGCGATGTTTTTTTAGAAAGCGAAAAACAGAATTCGGCCTTTATTTTAGAGCATTCAAACCCACAAGTTTTGTTGCGCAATTTTTCTGAGTGCGAAGAAATGTCAAAAGCTTTGCTTGCAAAAAACCTGCCAATTCCAGCATATGAGCAAGCTCTCAAGACGAGTCACTTGCTAAATTTGCTTGATGCAAGAGGTGCGATTTCGGCAACGGAGCGCGCCAGCTATATCGCTAGAGTGCGCAATTTGGTGCGTGCTGTTTGCGAAGCAATTGAAAACAACCCTCATTATTAAACAAAATAAAAGCATATGATTGAAACTATCTCTGGAATTTTAAATACAGTGCCGCACCTTGGTTTGCTTGTCTTCGCGCTATGTTTGTTTTTTGCTTATAGCGGCGCGGCGCTATATTTTTATCTGCTGGCTTTTGCAGTTTATTTTTTGAGCTGTGATTTTGGTGGCACTTTCTGGATTGCTTATGCGGTCTTGTCGTTAGTGCTTGCAACGCCTATCATTCGTCAAAATATATTGACCAGATTTATTGTTGTGGCAATTGCAAAATTGGGCTTGTTGCCAAAAATTTCTGAAACTGAGAAGATCGCCCTCACATCAGGAACAGTGTGGGTTGATGGCCAATTGTTTTCTGGCAAACCAAATTTCAAATGGATTTTTTCGCAAAAATATCCGCATCTCACCAAAGAAGAGCAAAGTTTTTTGGATAACGAAGTTGAAGAAGTTTGCAAAATGTGCGTTGATTATGACGTGCAGCGCGCGCGTGACTTGTCTCCAGCGGTTTGGCAATATATCAAAGACAAAAAGTTTTTGGGTATGATTATTTCGCGCGAGTATGGTGGGCTTGGTTTTTCGGCCTATGCTCACAGCTGTGTGATTCAAAAACTTGCATCGCGCTCAGTGCCTTTGGCCATCACTGTCATGGTTCCGAACTCACTTGGGCCCGCAGAATTGTTATTGCATTATGGCACCAAAGAGCAGCAAGATCACTATTTGCCACGTCTTGCTGATGGTCGTGAACTGCCATGTTTCGCGCTTACAGAGCCAACGGCTGGCAGCGATGCAACTTCAATCATTTCTAACGGCGTTTTGTTTAAAGATGCTGCTGGCGAAGTGAAAATTCGTCTAAATTGGAACAAGCGTTATATCACGCTGGGCGCGGTTGCAACGGTGATTGGTGTTGCATTTCAATTGCGTGATCCAGATAAAATTTTGTCAGATAAAGAAGATTTGGGAATCACTTGCGCCCTTATACCTCATGACACCAAAGGTGTTATTCAAGGCAGAAGACATGACCCACTCAGCACGCCTTTTATCAATTCGCCACTCAATGGTGAAAATGTTGAAGTGCCTTTAAGCTATGTGATTGGCGGGCAAAACGGGGGAGGGACGGGTTGGAAAATGTTGATGGAATGTTTGGCGGCGGGTCGCGGAATTTCTTTGCCATCAACAAGTTGTGGTGGTGCAAAAATGGTCACCAGATCAGTGGTTGACTATGTCGCCATCCGTCAACAATTTGGCACTGCAATTGGAAAATTTGAAGGTGTTGAAGAAGTTTTGGCGCGCATGATTGGCAGAACCTATACATCTGAAGCCTTGCGCCGCTTCACTGCGGGCGCTGTTGATTCTGGTGCAAAACCTGCTGTTATAAGTGCAATTGCCAAATATCACGGCACCGAAATGTTTCGCCAAGTGATCAATGATGGTATGGATATCATGGCTGGACGCGCTATTATCAGGGGTCCGCGCAATTTGATTGCCAACGCATATTTTTCAGCACCAATTTCAATTACAGTTGAAGGTGCCAATATTATGACGCGATCTTTGATGCATTTTGGTCAAGGTGCAATCATGTGCCACCCTTATGCCTACAAGGAAGTTGAGGCTTTAGAAAAAGGCGACATCAAGGCTTTTGACGCCGCATTTTTCTCGCACATAAAACATTTGTTAAGAAATTTAACGCGCTCAATTGCGCTTTCAATCACGCGCGGGCGCTTGGTTTGCACCTCATGCTTGTCAAAAAATAATATGGTTGCCAAATATCAACGCAAAATTTCATGGGCATCTGCAAGTTTTGCATTGCTTGCCGACATTGCAATGGCGCGCTTTGGTGGCGATTTGAAACGCAAAGAAAAACTCAATGGACGTTATGGCGACATCCTTTCCGCCCTTTATTTGGCGGTGTGTGTGCTAAAAAAATTCCAAGAAGATGGTGAGAAAAAAGAAGATGAAGCAATTGTTGAATATGCTTTGAAAGAGCTGTTTGGCAAGGCGCAGACTGGCTTTGAAGGAATTTATCAAAATTTATTTTCCGGATTTGGTAAAATTGTTTTATTGCCATTTGCATTTTTTGCACGCTTCAACGCCTTTGTTTGTCCGGCTTCAGACGTGTTGAGTCACAAATTGTCAAAAGATATAATGCAAAATTCAAGCCAGCGTCATGCGCTCACTGAGGGAATTTTTGTCAGCCAAGATAAAAATGATAATTTGGGCAGATTAGAAAATGCTCTCAAGCTATATGAGGCAAGTGCTCCAGCGCTTGACAAAATTAAAAACGCAATTCGCGCCAAAACTTTGCCACGCAAAAGGCCAGAAGATTTGCTTGATTTAGCGCAGCAAAAATCAATTATTTCTCAGCAAGAAATGCGCGCTTTGCAAGAAAGTTTTGCCGCCGTGCTAGACGCCATGCAGGTTGACGAATATAGCATGGAAGAATATAAGAAAATTTAATTATTTCTTTATCGCAACCAAAAGCGTTGCAACTCTTAGACGCGACTGAGCCACCGCTTAGAGCGGCTAAGAGTTATAACACTTCTTGTTGCGATAAGGAATGATCACCTAAAAAAATTTAGACAATGATTTTATTGATCGACAATTATGACAGCTTCACCTACAACCTCTATCACTACTTGATTCAAGCTGGTGAAAAAGATGTTGTGGTGAAGCGCAATGACGAAATTTCTGTTGCAGAAATAAAAAAACTAAATCCGCGCGGGATCGTGCTTTCTCCGGGCCCATGCACTCCAAATGAAGCTGGAATTTGTCTTGAGGTGATCAAAAAACTGCAAGGAATTTTTCCAATTTTCGGTGTGTGTTTGGGTCATCAAGCAATTGGCCAAGCCTTTGGTGGCAAGGTTGTGAAGACATATCCAATGCATGGAAAAATTAGTGAAATTGCTCATCAGCAAGAAAATTTATTTCGTGGTTTGCCGTCGCCATTCAAGGCCACACGCTATCACTCGCTGATTATTGAAAAAGAAACTTGTCCAAAAAATTTAAAAATAACCGCCACCACAAAAGACGGAATCATCATGGGAATTGCCGATGAAAAACTAAAAATTTATGGTGTGCAATTTCATCCAGAATCAATTGCTTCGGAGCATGGCCATGAGATTATCGCCAATTTTCTTAAGCTGATCTAATGCTAAAAAATTTTTCTCCCCAGCAATTTTATGAAATTTTTCGCGAGATAATTCTTGGCAAAAAAAGTGATGAATTTATCAAAGATTTTCTGCTCGAATTAAATCATTTAAACTTGCCACAAAATGCCTTCACAGGTGCGGTGCAAGCGCTTCGCGAGGATATGAAAAAAATCAATGCGCCACAAAATGCAATTGATGTTTGTGGCACTGGCGGTGATGGTTTGAACACGCTCAACATCTCAACCGCAGTTTGTTTTGTTGTGGCGGCGTGCGGTGTGGCTGTTGCAAAGCACGGCAATAAAGCAATCTCGTCAAAATCTGGCTCGGCGGATATTTTTTCTGAAATTGGCATAAAAATTTCTGACGATATTTTGGAAATTGAAAAAAATCTCCGCGAGAAAAAATTGTGTTTTTTGTTTGCGCCGCTCTTTCACGCAGGCTTGAAAAACGTGGCCGCAATTCGCAAATCAATTGCTGCACCAACAATTTTTAATTTTCTTGGACCGCTTCTAAACCCAGCAAACACGCGCTTTCAACTGATTGGTGTTGCCAAAAAAGATGTGATGGAAAAAATTGCTCACACAATTGCGCAACTAAATTTGTGCGATCGCGCTTATATAGTTCATGGCTTTGATGGCATGGACGAAATCACTTTAACCGACAATTCACATTTGTTGCGCTTTGAAAATGGCAAAATTCAAGCAATGGAAATTGTAAATCCGCAAGATTTTGGCTTCAACAAAGTTGCGGTCGAAGCCTTGCGCGGAGCTGATCCAAAGCATAACGCACAAAAACTAATCGCACTTTTCAACGGCGAAAAATCGGCCTATCGCGATGTAGTAACTTTAAATGCTGCATTTGCATTAAACTTGGCAAGCGGCGTGACTGTAGGTGAGGCGAGGGCAAAAATTGATGAGGTGATTGATAAAGGCGATCTAATAAAGCTTTGCCAGAATTTGCAAAATTAGCTATCTCGCTGGCTTGACAAACTTTGCCGTTGCTGCAAAGCTTCGCCAAAAGCTTGGGTGGTTGCAAAATTAGGTTGCTGCCTTGGCCCCTCTACTTCTTTTTGTGTTCTTTGTGGCGCAGACACATCTGTGCAAAAGCCCTTTCTTAACATTTCTGCGCCAAGATTTCTATTTTCTGGCGTGTTATCAGAATAAAATTTTATATTTTCTTGCTTTGCCAGAGGAAAATTTGTTTGTAATAATTTTTGTAATTGATAGGCATTGATTGTTTCTGATAATGTAAAAATTTTTATTTTTCCTTTTTTAGCAAATTCTTCAAAAGATGTTGTTATAAATTTTTCCTGTGCGGCGCCTTCTTCGCTTTGAGGCAGTGCCACAGCCACAACATCATTTTCTTTTAGCATGGCTTCGATTGTTTTTTTGCAATTCTCTCTAGATTTAAAATTATCACAAACAAGTCCAATTCTTTTATTAGAGTCAATTTGCTGCGTCAATCTTCCGGTGGGTCTTATTGCGGTGCATTCAATATTGTGCGCTGAAGGTGGTATGGGGGTCGTTACGCCTGATGGTAATCCAAAGTTGTAAATCACTTCTACTCGTCCGCCAGAACCAAGCTTGCTTAAATCATCAGGATCTTGCATCATAAAATTTAGCGCTGTCCGATCCCTTGGAAAAAGCTCTCCAGTGCAACCGCTTTCTGGAGATATTACAATTTCCGTGTCATTTTCTTTTATAAATTTAACTAAATCATCGTGACGTTTTTGTATTTTTTGAAATTGTTTATCTAATGTTATAATTTTTTCGGATAATTCTTTTGCCAATGTCTCGTGAATCAAGCTATCTTGCTCGCTGACAAGCTTTTGCGACAGCGCCTTAACCTCTTCAGTTTGTTTATAAAATTCTTCGCATTGTTGGTCAATTTCTGCTAAGTCAGAATTTATAAATTTAAATTTATCAAATTGAGCATCACCCGCATCCGCATGTAATTTTGGACCTAATTTTTCGTAAAATTGGTTGACAAGGCTTTTGTATGACGTTGGGTACAGTCCTTTAGCTTCTTCAGGGAACTGCTCTAACAATCTTTTATAAATTACTTCATATATATCATCAGAAAGCTCCCCTTTATTATTTTCTTGACCAGGTTCTCTGCTTCGTATTATTCTTTTTGGTTCTTGCGCTGGCTCTTTATACAATTCTTCCGCAATTCTGCTATGCAATTCTTTTGGCAATTTTTCTAGCGCTGCATATAGAGCCGCATTGGCATTTTCAAGCTTTTCATATAGCTTGGAAAGTTCTTCTTTTCGTTTTTTAAGATCGGCCGAATCTGTTTCTAGTTGGGCAAGAAATTTTTCAGCCTCAGTAAATTTTTCTTTAAATATCTCTGCGGTGATTTCGCTTATTTTTATGGGCATGGCATTTGGGTCACGCTTTTGATTTAGCAAATAAGAAATTGCGGCAAGTGTTTTAATGATAGAGAGCGTTGAAGGCAAAAGGCTGCCCCGAGCATCTTTTCTAGGTAAGCTTTTTTCTTCCCTAAACAGATTTGATAATATCTGTGTTGAATTCATTGGCAGGCCAGTTGCAAAAGACACTCTTTTTGCATGTTCAACCAAACCAACTCTTTCACTAAGTAGGTTGTAAGTTGTTGTCCATTCATTTGGGGCAACCCGACCTTTTGTGGCGATTAAATCTTTTTTATCATACCCAATTTGCTCAATTGCTTGCATTATCCATTGCAAAGGGGCGTCATTAAAGTTGTTTCGCAAGCTGTGCCAAACTTCTGCTGGAATTCCTAGGGCGATAACGCCTCCTTTCATTTTTTTTGCATCAACAACATCTTTTAACATGTGAATTCTCTGCGCGTCAGAAAATGGATTAAAATTGTCAGGATTTTTATTTGTTGGATAGATCACGATTACATTTTCACCAAGTTGTGCAGCCTCTTCAATTGTTGCGATGAAGCCTTCGTGAGGAGTTCGAAGTCCAGAAAATACAATTACGGCTTTTTTTGGCTGAGGCTGTTGTGGCGCTGTCAACGTGCTTGCAAAGCTTCGTCTTGCTGTAAGATCTTGTGCAGCTGTATATGCAAAGTTTGTGCGAGGGGTTGGCGGTGTTAGCGTTGTTGTGTTTGCCGTTTTGATTGGGGTGTGTGCTGTGCGTGCAGCGGCAGCCGCTGCAGCGGAAACTGAGGCCAATTGCTTCTGCAACAACTCCAATTGTCTCGGGAATCTTCTAAGTACTTCTCTTCCAAACATTTTTATATAATATAAATTCATTAAATGCGACGAAGTTTGTCGCTATCGAAAGCAACACCGCGCTAATTTGGAAGCTAATTCGTTGAGTTTTTTGAGTCAATGGTTTTTTGCAATATCATTTGTGATGCAGGGGCTTTTCTCCGCCAAATTTAGATCCAGATGATGACGATGGTGTCGCATCTGGAGTGGGCGCATCTGTCTTTGTAACAAATTTTTCCTTCGCAAATATAACTGCAAATTCTCCATCCACAGCTGGCCTTACAGCCAAACCTTTTTTGTTTAATTCGGCAATTTTGTCATCTATTTTTTTCGCGTTTTTTTGCAAATCTTCTTTAGTCACTTCTCCAATTGCGCAATCCATCACGTTGGCGCAAATCCAGTTGCGATACATCAGATCCATAATTTTTGGATTTGTCAGCTGCATTGCCATTTGTGAAGTTGGATTGACCGTGATGCCATAGGCCGAAGCATCAGCGCCGCTTAGGTTTTTGCTTTTTTCATCAACGCTGCCGGTGGTAAGATTATATTGTGTTGGCGCAACCAGCACCAAGTCAATGCCGGCGTGTTTTGCAACTTTGGCAATATAATGCTCGCCATCTTTAATGTCGGCCAGCTTGTTGCCTGCATAAATTTTTACTCCCTTTATCGTGCCTTCATTTCTTTTCTCTTCAAAGCCAAATTTTTTTGCCAAATTTTTCCAATCTTCTGGATTGCTGCTATTGCCCAAATCTGTGTTGCGATTAATAATTTTCAATCTTCCAGCTTTAACTTCTTCTTCAAAAGCGGCTTCAATAAATGACTTAACTTGTTCAAAAGAATGTGGGGTTTTGGCGCTTGATATATGATCGAATGAGCCTGGCTTCGTGGCGCTTGGCACATCGTCTGATGCAATTATCACTACCGCAATATCGTTTTGCTTTAGCATATCTTTTACGATTGACTCGTGACCTTTGTGAAACGCTTGAAATCTGCCCAAAAATAAGCCAAGGCTTTCTGGTTTTTTTGGTTCTGCAATCGTTACTTCTTTTGGATTGATGGGTGTGATTTCGATCACTTCTTCAGCTGGTCTCAATATCGCAGATGTTCCATCTGTGAACATGCTGTGATCTTCAAGATCTGCCCTAGACTCAATAGCGCCAAGCGATGGCAGGATTTCCAAGCGCTTTTTTAGAGGGGCATCTTCTTTTGCCAAGCTTTGCAAATTTTGCCAAGCTTTCTGTATATGCTTCCTATAATCTCCTTCGGTGACGCTTGAAAGAGGAAGTGTCGAATCTAAGCCAGCCTCTTTGCTCTTGATGCGTGCTATTTCTGCAATTTGAGATATTAGTTCAAATAGTGATTGTGGAATTGCGTCAACAGCAGTTGCTTTTGCCTCAAGGTTGGCGCTAAAAAGATTCGATAACACTGCCGTTGAATTAACCTCTTCAGAAGTGCCTACGAAATTTATTTTTTTTGGATGTATGCGCACCTCTATCTCGCCCTCTAGCTGTGGATAAATTTGGTGCTCTCTGCTTTCTCGATTTGGCCCTCTCACAACAACAGAATTGCCAAGCCCGTTCTCGTCAAGATATTGCGTGATCCATCTTAAAGATTCGGCGCTCTTGTCGCTTTGCTGCAAGTTATTCCAAACTTGCTGAGGAATGCCAACAAGAACCAAATTATCAAGATTTTGTTCTGAGGCCACCATTTTTATCATGGTTACTTTTTGTGTATCAGAAAATGGATTATAGTTGTTTGGATTTGGGTTTGTGGGATAAATTATAGCAACTTTTTGTGAAATTTCTCGGGCCTCTCTAATTGTTTCCAAAAGTCCTTTATGTAATATGCGAAATCCAGCAAATACTATCGCGGTTTCAATTAGTTTTTCTCGGGGCGCTTGTTTTGAGAGGTGTTTTGTTTTTGCAAAATATCCTCTAGTTTGTGGTTGTGCAGCGTCTGGGGCTGTGGTTGTTGCAAATTTTTGCGCAAGAGAAAGTGGTGTTTGCGGCTGTGCAAAAGGATTTCGCAATGCGCGCTGCGTTGGTTGTGTTGCTTGCGGCATGGTTGAAGCTGTTCTGGCAGGCTTGAAAATAGCTGCTGCATTTGATGATCGAAGTAAGCTTTGGCGTAAACTATTGATAGCTAAGCTTGCCGCTTTTGAAGCTTCTATAAACTGCTTTCCTTTGGACATATTTTCTACTAATGAAAAATATTATAAATATCGTTAAAAGTAGTAAACAGCATCAACGTTAGAAGTAGTGCCATACCAATTTGAAAGCTAATTTGCTGCGTTTTTTGAGTCAACGGTTTTTTTGCAATCATCTCGAAAATATAAAACACTAAATGCCCGCCATCCAGCATTGGCACGGGCAGAAGGTTCATCGCACCAAGATTAATTGAAATCATCGCCATAAACCACGCCACCATCGCAATTCCCATATCCACAGTTTTGCCAGAATATTGCGCAATTTTGATTGGCCCTCCCAGCTCTTTAACCGAGCGCTTCCCCGTGATCAATTGCCCAACAGAATCAAAAATTGCCAGCGTAATTTTATAAGTTTCAACATTGGCTTGCACAAAGGCTTGCGCGATGTTTAGATCTTTGTGCGATATTTTTGAAGCAGAAATTCCAAGCATCGGAGTTTTAACCTCATCACCAAAAATATCTTTGCTAGTTTGATATTGCGGCGTAACTTTAATAATCAACTCTTGCTCTTGACGCTTGATTTTAAAGGCTAATTCGTGATTTGCGCTGCTTGTTACAATTTGGCGAATATCATTAAAATCACTAATTTTTTTATCATCAATTGCAATCACCTCATCATCTTTTTTTAAACCAGAAGTGAAAGCGGCGCCATCTTTGACAACCTCATCAATCACTGGCAGCACTGTGTTCAGCCCATTTGATTTAAACAAAAATGTGAAGATAAAAATTGCAAAAACAAAATTTGCAACAGGCCCCGCAGCAACAACTGCAAAGCGTTGATAGACATTTTTAAAAACAAAAGATTGCTTTTTTTCTTGTGGCGTCATCTTCTCCATCTCTTGCAAATCGGGCACTGACGCTGCATTTTTGTCGCCATACATTTTCACATAACCACCAATTGGCAAAATACAAAATTTCCATCTTGTGCCTTTTTTGTCAGTGCGACCAAAAAGCTCTTTGCCAAAGCCAAGCGAGAAGGTTTCAACCTTGACGCCGCAAAGGCGCGCCACGATGAAGTGACCAAATTCGTGAACAAAAACTATCAGCGAAATTATCGCCAAAAATGAAAAAAAGTTTTGTAAAATAATGTGCAAAATTGACATTTTTAATTTTTGATTGAGGTTGCAATTGCGCGCGCTTGTTGGTCAAATTCAATTATTTCTTCAATTGATTTTGGTTTTTTGTAAGCAATTTTATCAAGAGTTTTGGCAACAATTTTTGTGATGTCGGTGAATTTTATTTGCTGCTGCAAAAATTTTTCAACCGCAATTTCATTGGCGGCGTTCAAAATTGCAGGGGCGTTGCCATCAACAGCCATGGCCTCGCGGCTCAATTTGAGAGCAGGGAATTTTTTTTCATCCGCTGCAAAAAAACTTAAATTTTGCAATTTTACCAAATCAAGTTTTTCATGTTTTATCGCCATTCTTTTTGGATAAGACAGCGCATAAGCAATTGGCACGCGCATGTCGGGCTTGCTAAGCATTGCCAAAGTCGAGCCATCTTTATAGTTCACCAAACCATGAATTATAGATTGCGGATGCACCAAAACATCAATTTGCTCCTTCGCAATTGGAAATAAATGAAAAGCCTCAATCATCTCTAAACCCTTGTTCATCATGGTTGCAGAGTCAATCGAAATTTTTGCACCCATCTGCCAATTTGGATGTTTCAGCGCTTCAGCAACAGTGATTTTAGAAAAATCGCGATTTGAATTGAAGAACGGTCCACCCGATGCGGTGAGAATCAAATTGTCAATTGCGGCAATATTATTATTTTCAAAAATTTGAAAAATCGCATTATGCTCAGAATCAACAGGAATTATTTTTACTTTGTTTTTTCGCGCCAATTGCATCAAAAATTTGCCAGCACAAACCAAAGATTCTTTGTTGGCAAGTGCAATATTTGACCCAGCTTTGATAGCCGTGAGAGTAGGCTGCATGCCAGCCGATCCAACAATAGCCGAAAGCACCAAATCACATTTTATCTTAGCAACTTCTAAAATATTTTCTTGCCCACAAAGCAATTTAGTTTTTTTGGTTTTCACTTTTTCTTTCAACTGCAAAAACTTTTTTTCATCTTCGATCACCGCAAATTTTGGCTCAAGCAAATTTATCTGCGAAGCCAATGTTTGAAAGTCTTGGCGAGCTGTAAGAAATGTTACTTCAAATTTTTCTGGCGCATTTTTTATAACATCAATTGTGTTTTTTCCAATCGATCCAGTTGAGCCAAAAATAGCAATTTTTTTTGTCATGATTTTTTCTTGCGCGGTTTTTTTACAGGTTCAAGCATAGCCTTCGCTTCCTTCTCTATCAAGGCCTCAAGCTGCAAAGCGCTTTCTTCAGTTTTGTCTAAAATAAAAGAAATTTCTGGCGTGTTGCGCGACGACATTCTCTTGCCAAGCTCGTGACGAAAGTGCGGCGCGGCATGATTTAGCTGCTGCAAAATCTTTTTGTTATTTTCTGCCGCACCAAAAATATCGAGATAAATTTTAACGTTTTTAATATCCGGACTAACATCAGCTTCCAAAATTGTGATATAGCTTTTAGCCATAGTCATCAAGCCTTCGCGCAGAAAAATTTCGGCAATAATTCTTTTAATTTGTTCACCAACTTGAAGCTGTCTTTGAGATTTCATTTTAATATTTTTTGTATAAATGTGTGCCGCGCATCACCAAATTAAATGTGCAAATTTTAATTGATTGCGTGTTAAGGATATCCGAATGACGCACCTGCGCTGTAAGCTGCGCACGCTCATCTTCACTATATGCAAGATATTGATAATCGCTGTCGTTATAAGGATGTTTTTCAAAATACATTTCAGTTTCAAGCCGCCCAAATTTTGGATGATAAATGTTCATATTAATGTGCGGAGCCCGTCCGGGAGCAGCTCCGGGCATGATTGTAATAAAACTATAATTGCCAAGATTGTCTGTGATTGTGCGCCCCGACATGTTGAAATGCTTGTCAACATATTCACTTCTTGGATCAAGCAAAGTGTGATATTTTCCAGCCGAATTTGTTTGCCAAATTTCAATCACTGCATTTTCAATTGGCACGTTGAAAGAGTCTGTCAGCGTGCCTTGCACGAAAATTATTTCGCCATAAGCGCGATAAAATGACCCAACTTTTTTTGCCAAATTATTGGTACTAGAAAATTTGTCAGGCATTGAAATATCAGCCGCAAAAAAACGTGACGGCGTTGGTTTTTTTGGATTAAAACTAAGTGCTTCTTTTTTTAAAGGAGCGGAAGAATCAGCATCTTCCTGCGCTAGAGAATCAAGGCTTAAAGAGATTAGTGTAAGTGCGATTAAAAATATTTTTCTCATAATTTTCTCGCTTTTATTTTTTATACTTTTGGTAAAGTAACTCCCGTTTGCTTCATATATTTGCCCGCGCGCTGTGCATAAGAAACCTCGCAAGGCTCGTTACCTTTAAAAAACAAAAACTGACACACCCCTTCAAACGCATAAATTTTTGCCGGCAGCGGCGTCGTGTTAGAAAACTCAAGCGTCACATGCCCTTCCCAACCGGGTTCAAGCGGCGTGACATTGACAATAATCCCACATCTCGCATAAGTTGATTTGCCAACGCAAATGACAAGCACATCTTCAGGCACGCGAAAATATTCCACCGTGCGCGCCAAAGCAAAGCTGTTTGGCGGAATAATGCAAACATCAGTCGTGCGATTAACAAAACTTGTGTCACAAAAATTTTTCGGATCCACAACAGCAGAATCGATATTCGTAAAAATCTTAAATTCGTTAGACACGCGCGCATCATAGCCATATGACGAATTGCCATAAGAAATAATTTTGCGATCTTGATCATCCACACGAACCTGCTTCGCCGCAAAAGGCTCAATCATTTTGTGCTCCACAGCCATCTTGGCAATCCATTTGTCAGATAAAATCATAAAGAAAAAGAAAAGAAAAAAATAAAAAAAGTGATTGTGATATTTTGAAATTAATGAGGGGGATTTGTTACTACGCCCCGCTTAGCTTTTTTTAAACCGATGAGGTTTAAAAAAAGGTTGCCGTAGGGGCGTGGTAACAAATCCCCCTCATTAATTTCAAAATATCACAATTCGATATTGAATAATGGTTACAAAGTAATTATAAATAACAAAATATTTATTGCATCAAAATTCATAATCAAAAAATGCATGACGTAAACTACCTAAGCGACATCTTGATTTTGCTTTTCGCCTCGGTTGCAATTGTGATTATTTTCAAACAATTGCGATTGAGCCCGGCCCTTGGCTATCTTGTCGCCGGCGCCATGATCGGCCCCTTCGGATTTGGCATCGTAAAAAGCGAAGGTTCAACCCAATCAATCGCCGATTTGGGCATCGTATTTTTGCTTTTCACAATCGGTTTAGAATTAAGCTTCGAAAAATTAGTAAAAATGCGAAGATATGTCTTGGGCTTTGGAAGCTTGCAGGTGTTGATCACAACCGCTGCAATCGCTTATATCGCGCATCATTTTTTCGACATCTCAACAGAAGTTGCAATCATTATTGGCGGTGCTTTGTCGCTTTCTTCAACCGCAATTGTGCTACAAATAATTTCCGAAAATGGCGAAGAAACCACGCGGGTAGGGCGTTTGTCGTTTTCAATTTTGCTGATGCAAGATTTGGCGGTGATCCCAATTCTCGTTTTGTTGCCAGCAATTTCTGCTCCCGACACCAACATTGTCCACGCTCTAGGCGGTGCGTTCTTTGACGCCACAGTTGCACTAATCACAATTTTTGCCATCGGACGATTGCTCTTGCGCCCAATATACAGGCTGGTTGCCGAAGCAAAGAGTGACGTATTATTTTTTAGCGTCACACTCATCGTAATTTTAGGCTCGGCCTATTTAAGCGCCTATTTTGGCCTGTCCTCAGCCTTTGGCGCCTTCACGGCAGGCTTGATGGTTGCAGAAACCGAATATCGCTATCGCGTTGAAGAAGACATCATGTCTTTAAAATCGCTGCTTCTGGGCCTTTTCTTCATGACAATTGGCATGTCTTTCCAAATTGAATTCTTGCTCTCAAGCCTTGGTGAGATTGCTCTCGTGGCACTTGGCCTCATCATGATAAAAGCGCTCATCATCATAATTTTATGCAAAGTTTT
>CAYPUN010000001.1:36435-39494 GCA_964413985.1 uncultured Rickettsia sp.
GACAACAAAATTAAGCGCGAAATTGGCGAAGTCACAAAACACGTGATAGTCATCGGATTCAGCAAAATCGGCCATGCGGTGTCTCACACTTTGCGCAAAAAAGGCATAAATTATATCATCCTCGAAAACAACCACCGTGTGGCGCGAATCGAAAAAGAAAACGGCTACAACATTTATTATGGCGACGCCATGAACATCGACATTTTGCGCTATGTTGGAATTGAGCGCGCCGAATCAGTGATCGTGGCCATCGACGACGAAATCGCCTGCATGAAAATCACGCGCTTCATCCACGAAAATTTCCCAAGCGTCACGCTTGCCACAAAGGCCGAAAGCATGAACAACGCCGAAAGATTCAAAAAAGTTGGTGCAAATTTGGTGGTATCGAAAAATTTTGAGACCAGCCTTCAGCTCACTAAAATCGCGCTTGAATCGGTCAACGTGCCAGCAAAAGAAATTGAAAAAATCATCGTTGCATCGCGCAAGCCAAATTCAGAATTAATCAAAGAATTTTTGCGCGAGAAAGAGCCGGAAAACAAAAAAGCGTTAGAGGAAATTTAGCCTCACAGTCGTTTTCTTGCTGCATGCTTAACACTTAAAATTCTAACTTCATTTTTTATAACCACAAAAATAACCCGAAAAGTTTTTTTATAGATTAAATGACGAATAACAAATTTTGAGCCGCTCCGAATGTGAAAATTTTCAGGAGCAATCGCGCATCTGTCTGGAAATTCAGCAAGTGATTCAATTGCGCCAACCAAACCCTCAAGCCACTCCAATGCTATTGTGGGAGAATGTTGTTCGTGAGTTATATAATCTATTTGTTGTTCCAAAGAAATTTCAACTGATCTTGGGATTAATATTTTGTAGTGTTTTTTCGGCATTTATTTGCAAATTAGTTTTTCGATTTATTGATTCTTTTTTTAAGATTGGCAAAAGTATTTTTTGCTGAAGAAAATTTTTTAGATTCGAATTCCGCTAGGCTGTTATTTATTTCTGTGATTGTGTTTTCAAATTCAAGTTTTTCTTGCAGTTTTTGAAATACTGCCGCATCCATAATCACAAGCTCCGCCTTGCCATGAACCGTCAATATCGCTGGGCGTTTTGTTTTTTTTAAATCAACTATAAATTCATTAGTATTTTTTTTGAATTCAGTGAGCGGGTGAATGTCTTGCGTGATATTTATCATTTTTAAAGAATTATTTTAAATGTTTTAAAGATTCTTTAAAGATTCTAATAAGATTTTTTAAAAATGCAAATGCGCCTTATATTTTCTGATAAACAAATAGGGGAGGTGGTATCTAAAGCTAGGTGAAGTGGCATCTAAAGCCACTTTTTCTTCTTAAAAATCACCAAAGGAACAGCCGACGAACACAGCATCACAGCCAGCGCCAGCGGATAGCCAAAAATCGAGCCAAGCTCTGGCATAAACTTAAAATTCATCCCATAAATGCTGGCAATCAAAGTTGGTGGCATAAACACCAAGCTCGCCACGGTGAAAATTTTGATCACCTTGTTCTGCTCAATATTCAAAAGACCAAGGAAGCTGTTTTGCAAATATTCCAAACGCGTGAAATTGAAATTTGCATGTTCAATCAGCGAGTTAATATCTTTGATAATCACGCGCAATCTGTTTTCGTTTTCAGGCAACAAATCTTCGTTGCGATGAAGTGAAGAAAGCACGCGCTGCTTGTCAAACAGGGCCTCGCGCAAAGACATCGTCAATTCTTGACAATCATTGATGCGCAAAATCAGCGCCTCATCCAAATTGCTTTTATAATTAATTTTGCGGCTGATATCAGCAATATAACGCGACACCAACTCAATCAAATCGGCATCAAAATCGATACGCGATTCAACAATGCTAATAAAAATTTTCGCTGGATTATTGAAAATTGTTGGAAATTGTTTGATCTTTTTCACAGTTTCCAAAATCACTCTACTGTCAAAATAGCGTAGGGTGAAGAGGATTTTGTCGGTGATAATAAACGACATCTCATATTCTTCAAGCTTGCCAGTTTGCGGCACAATATTCAAAAATGTTGAGTTGATGCGAATCGACTCGGCGTCAGTCAAATAGCGCGAGCTCGTTTCAATTTCTTCTTGTTGTTGACGTGTAGGAAAGCTTATGTTATAACGTTCTTCGATTTCTTTTATTTCATCACGAGAAGGGCTTTGCAGGTCAATCCACAGAATGTTGTCAAGATTTTCAACCTCTTTCAATGAAGAGACTTTTTGCTGAGAATATTGAGGCAGCTGAAAAATTCTGATCATGGCTTGCTCCTTTGAAGGTGGTCGGGGCGGAGAGATTCGAACTCCCGACCCTCTGGTCCCAAACCAGATGCGCTAGCCAGACTGCGCTACGCCCCGAAATATGTGTTTAGAAATTAAAGAAGTGCTCTTAAAATAGAACGTCCTTAAAAGAGGGCGCGATTAAATAATTTTTTAACTACAATGTCAATAAAATTCTACCACTTTAAAAAACTTTTTTCACTTTGCGTGTTTTTGCTGGCGCTAAATTCGCCAAATCTTGCTTTGGCATGGGCCGGTTTTGAAGAAGCCACCAACACCGCCATCGATATTCCGGCCGGAAACCTTGTGCGCGTTGGCCGCGAAGTCGATTTTTTTGATTTTAAAACCAACAATTATCACCAAGGCGAAATAATTTTTATGGAAGATATTTTTAGTGGCACAAGGCTTGAAATCAAAGACCTCGAGACCAATGAGCGCCGCATATTTTATATGGAACGCTAGAAAAGCACAAAAATTCACTTGCAAATAAAAATAAAATCCACAATAATATTCGCCCTTTGTTTTTTGACGCTTTTTTTACTATATTATATAGTTTGGGGCGTTTAGCAAATTTCAATTTTTAAACTTATATTATTTATGGCTCTTTACGAGACTGTGTTTATTGCAAGACAAGACCTTACTGCTGAAGATGTGGACAGCTTGTCAGATAAATTATCAAAAATCATTACTGATGGCAAAGGCAAAATTCTTTCAAAAGAATATTGGGGCCTCAGAAACATGAACTACAAAATCAAGAAAAACAGCCG
>CAYPUN010000001.1:39594-43815 GCA_964413985.1 uncultured Rickettsia sp.
ACAAAAAATTCAAAAAAAATAATAACAACCAAAACACTGGCGGAGTTACTGAAGAAGGCTTCCTTAGAATCTCTCTTGTCAATCAAGGTGTGTTTGTTAGAAGAAGAAGAGTTTGTCCTTTAAAAGACATTTCAATTGCTGAAATCAACTACAAAAACTTAAAATTGTTGAATAAATTTCTTTCTGAAAGAGGAAAAATTATTCCAAGCCGCGTTACCAACGTTTCTATGAAAAAGCAACGCGCTCTTACTGACGCGATCAAAATGGCTCGCCATCTTGCGCTTATTTCTCCAATTGCTAAAGAAGTAATTTCAAATTAATTATTGTCATGAAAGTTATCCTTACTGCTCGAGTTTCTAACCTTGGCCAAATTGGCGAAGTTGTTTCTGTAAAAAACGGCTATGCTAAAAACTTTTTAGTGCCAAACAAAAAGGCCATTTGCTTCACTCCAGCCAATCAAAAAGTTTTTGAAGCTAAAAGAGCTGAGTTTGAAAAAGAAAATGACAGCAACTTAAAAGAAGCGCAAAAAATCAAAGATAAGCTTGCAGGAAAAGACGTTATCATTATTGAAAGTGCATCTGATGACGGCAGGCTTTATGGTTCTGTAAGCTCAACAGTGATCGCTACAAAAGTTAACGAACTTGTTGGCGGAAAAACAATTTCACGCGCCAGCATTTTCTTGAAAAAACCAATCAAAGAAATCGGTGTTTATTTCGTAAAATTAGACTTGCATTCTGACGTCGATTTAGAATTGCGCTTAATTGTCACTAGAAGCGAATCAGAAATTGATGCTTTGCTAAAAGCTGTTGCAAAAGCTGAAAATGCTGAAAAATCTGCTAAAAAAGGCGATGCTGTTGATGCAATTGAAGTTGCTGAAACTGCTGAAGGCGCTGAAGCTGACGCTTCAAGCGAAGAAAAGCCTGCGAAAAAAACTCGCAAGAAAAAAGAAGCCGCTGCTGAATAGCGGTAAATCGAAAGGCGAAATTTTCATATTTAAAATTGCTGTGGAATATTTACGTAGCCCCGCTTAGCTTTTTTTAAACCGACGAGGTTTAAAAAAAGGTTGCCGTAGGGGCGAAGTAAATATTCCACAGCAATTTTAAATATGAAAATAAGCCGTAAAAAAATAAAAAAATGAAAAATTTCACGACGATTTTTCTCCTATCGCTTCTCTATTCATTTTCAATTTTATCCATCGCAAACGCCGCCGACATTGATCGCGTGGTTGGCGAGCAAAATCGCGTTATCCAAAATCAACAACAATTTGAGCAAAGCAAAGAACGCAAAACGGAATTGCATACAATAGAAATTGAGCAGCAAGCAAGCGAGGCAAAGGAGCTAGAGCCAGAAGAAGAAAGCGAAGAGGTGAAGATGAAAAAGCGCTGCATTTTGGTCAAAAAAATCACTTTTACAAAAAACAAAATTTTGGCGCCAGAGCAAGAAAGCGAGCTGGTCAAAAATTATTTGATGAGATGTTTGAAAGCTGATGATATTTCGCAAATGCTGCAAGAAATTACAGAATATATTGTTAAAAAAGAATATGTAACTTCAAAGGCAATGCTGCTGAAGCAAGATGTGTCTAAGGGCGAGCTGGTGGTTGAAATTGTTGAGGGCAAGATGGAAAATTTTATTTTTAACGATGATAAATTTTTTGATAAGACGCAAAAACTGGCGGCGTTTGGTGTGGTTGAAAGGGATAAAATTTTAAATTTGCGTGATTTTGCAAGTGGGTTGGAGCAGGTGAACCGCTTGCGCTCTAACTCTGCCACGATAAAAATTGCGGCAGGAAGCTATCCGCAAAGCTCAATTGTGGTGTTAAAAAATCAGCCAAAAAACACGCTTCGCACCAATTTTGCTCTTGATGATTTTGGCAGCGAATCTACGGGCAAAAGGCGCGACACTATGGGTGTTTCTTATGACAATTTGCTGCACCTCAATGATAATTTTAATTTTTCGCGCACGGCAAATGATTTTTCGCACAAAAAAGATTTGGGCAAAAACCAATCGCTGAATTTTGGCTGGTCAATGCCAATAAAAAGCAATTTGCTCAGCATCAGCCATTCGCGCTATTCTTATGCTTTGGTGCAAGGCGATATCACCAGATTTAAGGCTGAAGGTCAATCGATCACAACTTCCCTCAACTTTGAATCGCAGTGGATTAAGCAAAAGAAATATCGCCTGAAGTCGCAATTTGGGCTGGTTAGGCGCGATATTGTCAACTATATCAACGAGGATAAAATTCTTTCTTCAAGCAGAAAAGCGACTTTGGTTTCGCTGGCTTTGCCTAATAACATTTTTTTTGATAAAGCGAGTTTGTTGTTGAAGCCAAGCTATGTGAAGGGCGTCAAGGCGCTCAATGCGCGTAAGGATGAGGGCAATATTGCAAGGCAGTCGCCGCATTCGCAATTTGATTTGCTGAAGTTTTATGCTAACTATTCGCAGCCTTTGGTGGTGCCGTTTGCCAAGATTCCTTTCAATTATAATTTAAGTTTTGACAGCCAAATTGCCAAGCAAAAACTTTATTCAAGTGATCAGTTTTTTTTGGGCGGGCCTTATACGGTGCGCGGCTTTGAAGGTGGTTCAATTGGCGGTGATTCGGGATATTTGTTCAAAAATGAACTCAGTTTTAATTTGGGAAAAGTTGCGACGTCGCTTTTTAAAGATACAAAATTTTTGCCGATGGTGGCGCTAAATAAAATTTCGGTGACGCCATTTTATGATTATGGCTATATAAAATTGCGTGGCACTTCAAGCTCGGGAAGGCTTTCGGGGTCTGGTTTTAGAACCAGTTTTGCGCATAAGGATTTCACCGCCAATCTTACGCTGGCTTGGGTCGCAAGCAAGTCACTTTTGCTGCAAAATAAATATAGCGAAAATCAGGCAGTTTATTTTGACATTGCGAAGGAATTTTCGTTTTTTTAAGAAAGGTGTGATTGTTGTATTTTGCCCCCATCTTCCCAATAATTTTCTCAAAAACAGTTGCAAATTAGGCGTATCAAGGCTTATGCTATGGTGCAAAATCGCTAAAACCTATTAACATTATAGTTTAAAAATGGTGAATTATGACAAGGTGTTTTTTGCATTAGAAAAAACCGTTTCTAGCGCAACTTTATATTGGCAATCAATGGGATTGCTCTTGTGTTTCGCGGTTTCATACCTTTTTTATAGAATCGCCAAAAAGTTTTTTTTGCCACGAGTTATCGCAGTTTCGCTGCGCAAAAATGTTGAGCTGAATCGTTTTGTGACACGTTATTTTGTGCCGCTGCTTTATCCTATAATCACCGCGATCTTCTTGGCTCTTGGCCTGTCAATCTATGAACAATTTTTTAAAGAAGCGATTTTGTTTGTCACAACGCTGAAGCTGATCGTGCTTTTTGCATTTTTGCGTTTTTTGCGCATCTCGTCAAACAGCACTTTTATCGCCAATGTGGTGGGTGTTTTGTTGATGCCGGCTTTGGTGCTCGACATTTTTGGCCTGCTTGATTTTACGGCAGATTTTCTCGATCAATATGCGTTGAAAATTGGCTCGGTGCGCATTTCAATTTATTTGGTGCTGAAGTCTTTCTTGGTGCTGCTCTTGGTGTTGTGGCTGTCAAATTTGATCGCGCGCAAAAGCAAATCTTACGTTGAAAACAGCAAGGGCATTAAGTCGAGCAACAAGGTGATTATTTCAAAGCTGATTGACACTTTAACTTATGCTTTGATTTTTGTTGTCATTTTGAAAACGCTGGGCGTTGACACCACAACCTTTACGGTTCTAGGCGGTGCGATCGGTGTGGGTATCGGGTTTGGTTTGCAAAAAATCGCGTCAAATTTTATCAGCGGGATCATTTTGTTGTTTGAAAAATCGGTTGAAGTTGGTGATTGGGTTGAAATTGACAATGGCGGAATTTTTGGCGTGATCAAACATTTTGGTGGCCGCTATACAGTGATTGAGTGCTTTGACGGCAAAGAAGTTATGGTGCCAAATGAAGATTTGATCGTCAACAAAGTTACAAATTGGACATATTCAAACAATCGCGCGCGCATTGAAATTGAATTTAGCGTTGCTCAGGGAAGTGATCTGGACAAGGTTGTAGAGCTTGCGCATGAAGTTGCAAAAAGCAATTCGCGCTGTTTGAGCTATCCCGAAATTGAATGCTATGTCACAAAATATGGCGATTATGACATAAAATTTGTGCTTTATTTTTGGATTAGCGACATCACCAAAGGCCGCATGCC
>CAYPUN010000001.1:43915-56905 GCA_964413985.1 uncultured Rickettsia sp.
TCAATAATATCAGGTGTTAGCGAGATTGTCGAAAAATTTGGCAAGGTGATTGTGCTTGAAGATGATTTGGTGACGTCGCCATATTTTTTGCAATTTATGAATGACGGCCTCGATTTTTATGAAAATGAAACGAGAGTGATTTCAATTCATGGCTATATTTATCCAATCAAAAAAGAATTGCCAAAAACTTTTTTCTTGAAGGGTGCAGATTGTTGGGGCTGGGCCACTTGGAAGCGCGGCTGGGATGTTTTTAACAAAGACGGCAAGGCGCTTTTGCAAGAAATATATCAGCGCAATTTGGCGCATGAATTTGATTTTGATGGCGCTTATAAATATACGCAAATGCTGCAAGATCAGATTGATGGAAAAAATAATTCATGGGCGGTGAGGTGGCTTGCATCGGCGTTTTTGGCGGATAAACTCACGTTATATCCCAGCAAAAGTTTGGTGATGAATATTGGTTTTGACAATAGCGGCACGCATTGCGATGCAACGGCGCAGTTTGATCAAAATGTGTTTCAAGAAAGAATTTTAATTGAGCAAATTGCTGTTGAAGAAAATAAATTTGCTAAAAAAGACGTGAAAGATTTTTTTACGAAGAAAAAAAGGCGCAAATTTTTTAAGCAATTGATTGCAAGGCAAGCGTTTGACCCGTCTTTGCTGGGCGCGGCAATCAACCCATTTTATTTTGCAAGAAAGGGTTTGGCAAAAAATATTAGAGATTTTGCTCGCAAAATAACTGGCGACGTGCTTGATGTTGAATGTGGCGACAAGCCTTATGAAAATTTTTTCAATTTCAATCGCTATATTGGCTTGGAATATGGCTTGCCGACAAATCAAGGTCATAAAAAAGCGGATTTTCTTTATGATAGAAAAAAAATTCCTTTTGCCGATGCGCAGTTTGATTCATTGATTTGCAGGGGTGTTTTAGAAAATGTTGATGAGGCAAAAGATTTTTTGCAAGAGGTGCGGCGCGTGTTGAAAGCTGGCGCTTATGGCATTGTGGTTGCGCCATTTACTAGGATTGATAGCGATGCTGATTATGGGCAATATACAGCTTTTGGCTTGCAAGAAATTTTGGAGGGCAACGGTTTTGAAGTGCTTGAATTCAGAAAATCAGGCGATAACATCTCGACAAAATTTCAGTTAATTAATTTTTATATTTATAAAAAAATTGCTAGAAAGGGTTGTGCAAATTTTATAGAAAAATCTCTGCTAGCACTTCTCACTTTTTTCTTTAATTTGATGGGCTTAGCCCTTTGTTTGGCGGTGCCAAAAAATAACAATCTATATCTCGATAACATAGTTTTGGTAAGAAAAAAATGATAAATTTTTGCACTCTGTTTGATTCAAATTATCTCCATTTTGGCCTCACTTTGCATGAAAGCTTGATGCAAAATTGTCCAAAATTTCATCTTTATGTTTTTGCATTTGATAAAAAATGCGAAGATTTTTTGCGGCAAAAAAATTTGCCAAATGTCACGGTGATTTCGTTGCAAGAATTTGAAGATGAAAAATTGCTGGCGGTGAAGCCAAGTCGTAACAAAGGCGAATATTGTTGGACGTCTACTCCCTCAACGATTCGCTATGTGTTGAAAAATTTTAAAGTTGAGCATTGTGTTTATGTTGATGCCGATCTTTGCTTCTTTGGCAACCCGCAAATTTTGCTTGATGAAATGGGCGACAAGTCAGTGTTGGTGACGCCGCACAACTATGCTGATGGCTATGATCAAAGTGCGGTTTGTGGCAAATATTGCGTGCAATTTATGTTTTTTAGAAATAACGCGCAAGGGCTTGAGGTGCTTGAATGGTGGCGCGAGAGATGTTTAGAGTGGTGTTTTGAAAATCCTGTTGATGGCAAATTTGGTGATCAAAAATATCTTGATGATTGGTTGGTGCGCTTTCCACAAACCCACGAATTGCGCCATGAGGGCGGTGGTGTGGCGCCGTGGAATGTGTCTCAATATAAAATAAAAGATAATAAAATTTATAAAAAAGATGGTGCAGTTTTTGATTTGATTTTTTATCACTTTCATGGCTTTGCGCTGCTTGATGAGGCGCGGGTGAAGTTGACGCCGAAAAAATATTTGATAAAAAGAGATGCGGTAAAGAATATTTATGAAAAATATTTGCAGCAGATGAAAAAAAATATTAATGAAGTGGCCGCGGTTAGTGGTTTGGTTGCGGCGGCGAAGGCTAAAAAAGTTAAGTGGGGCAAAAAACTTTTGTTAAAAATTTTGCCAAAAATGAATAATGTAATTTTGAATAATGGCCTATTTAATTGAGTTAAAAAAACATCAAGATCAACGTGGAAGCCTTGTGGTTGTTGAGGATATGCAGCTTCCGTTTAAGATAAAAAGGGTTTATAGCATTATGAATCCAAGTGGGGTGCGCGGCGGACATCGTCATAAAAAAACCGTGCAGGCCATGATTTGCTTGGTTGGAAGCTGTGTTGTTTATAATAATGATGGTGTTGAGGAAAGGGAGTTTGTCCTTGATGATGCGCGCAAATGCTTGATTCTAGAAGCTAAAGATTGGCATCAAATGAAGAATTTTAGCGATGATTGTGTGTTGCAAGTTTTTGCTTCGCATTATTATGATGCGGCGGATTATATAGATGAAGCATATTAAAACTTGGGCAAAAGTTATATCCTTGTGATAAAGAGATAGCCTTACTCTTGTTTAAACTTATTTAAAACCTCGACAACCTTTGCGGCATCTGCCTCGCTATGAAAATACGACAATGGCAAGCTGAGTGTTGTATCATGAATTTCCTTTGCAATTGGAAAATTATATTCTGTCAACAAGCCTTGCAAAGCCTTTTGTTCGTTGGGCGCAACGGGATAATGAATTTCTGTTTTGATGCCATTTTCAAGCAAATATTTTTGCAATTCATTGCGTTTTTTGTGGCGAATATTGAAAATGTGAAAAACGTGATAATGTTGCGAATCCACAACTGGCTTGATAAAATCGTCCTTCAAATTTTCCAAATAAATTTTTGCTAATTTGTTTTTGTGTTGATTTATTTCGTCGAGTTTTTTTAATTTGACCGAAAGAAATCCAGCTTGAACCTCATCCAACCTAGAGTTGAAGCCGATCACCTCGTTATAATATTTTTTGTCCGAGCCATAGTTGCGCAGGCGTTTTATTTTGTGCAGCAGCTCTGCGCTGTTGGTGGTTATGGCGCCGCCGTCACCAAGGCAGCCGAGATTTTTTGTTGGATAAAAACTGAAAGCACCAAAATCGCCAAAGCTGCCGGCGCGCTTGCCGCCATGCGTTGCGCCATGTGCTTGTGCACAATCTTCGATTAATTTTAAATTATTTTTTTGGCAAATTTCTAAGATTGGATCCATTTCGCAAACTTTGCCATAAAGGTGCACAACCATGATAGCCTTGGTTTGAGGCGTTATTTTTGCAGCGATTTTTTGTGGATCGATGTTATAAGTTGCGATGTCTGGCTCAACCAAAACTGGTTTTAAATTGTTTTGCAAAATTGCTAAAATGGTGGCGATATAGGTGTTTGAAGGGACAATCACTTCACTTTGCGCAGGAAAATCAAAAGCTTTTAGTGCTAAAATTAAGGCATCGAGGCCTGAGGCGACGCCGGCACAGTGCGCAGTGCCGCAATAATTAGCAAATTCTTGCTCAAATTTTTCAACGTTTTTTCCGAGTATAAACCAGCCAGAATCAAGGGTTGCGGCGAAAGATTTTTTATAATCTTCGAAAAATGGCTGATTTAATTTTGCTAAATTTTCAAATTCGATCATGTTTGATTATGCTTTCGAGATAGTTGCGATAAGGAGCGCCGGCCTTGTAGTTTAATACTAATTTTTTGAAAGCGTCGGCAGAAATTAAATTTTTGCGATAGGCAATTTCTTCCAAACAGGCTATTTTCAAGCCTTGGCGGGCTTCAATTGTTTGGATAAATTTTGCAGAATCAAGCAGAGAATCGGGCGTGCCGGCATCAAGCCAAGCGAAACCGCGTTTTAATTTGATGACGTCGAGTTTGTTTTGTGCAAGATAAGCATTGTTGACGTCAGTGATCTCAAGTTCTCCGCGTTTTGATGGTTGCAAAGATTTGGCGATTTTTATAACTTCGTTATTATAAAAATATAGACCCGTAACCGCCCAATTTGATTGCGGATTTTGTGGTTTTTCTTCGATGCCAACAATTTTTTCTTCCGTCTTGTCAAACTCAATCACGCCATATCTTTCGGGGTCTGAGACGTGATAGGCGAAAACGAAAGCGCCGTTTTTCTTGTTTTCTAAATCGATGATTTTTTCTTGCAAAATGTCGCCGCTAATTTCGGCGCCATAAAAAATATTGTCGCCCAAAATCAAGCAAACTGAGCTGTTTCCAATAAATTTTTCGCCAACCAAGAAAGCGTCGGCAATGCCGCGCGGCTCTGATTGCGACGCATAAGAAAGTTTGATGTTGTAATTTGAGCCATCGCCCAAAAATCTCTCAATGTGAGGCGTGTCTTGCGGTGTTGAAATAATCAAAATCTCGCTGATGCCAAGATTCATCAGCGTTGCCAGCGGATAGCAAATCATCGGCTTGTCATAAACCGGCAAAAGTTGCTTGCTTATAACGTTGGTAAGTGGCGCCAATCTTGTGCCGGAGCCGCCGGCGAGAATTATTCCTTTCACGAGTAGTTGATTAATTTTAACAATCTGTTACAATTACTGCCTTATTATATTCATATTTTTATAGATTTCTATGAAAAAAATCCTCGTCACAGGTGGTTGTGGATTTATTGGTAGCTGTTTTGTTAAGCAAGAAATTGCCAAAGGAAACCTCGTGGTTAACCTTGACAAAATGACTTATGCAGCCAATGCTGGCAACGTTGCGGAGGTTGCGCAGCATGAAAATTATAATTTTGTCAAAGGTGATATTTGTGATCAAAATTTAGTCGCAAAAATATTGCGTCAATTTGAGATTGATTCAGTTGTTAATTTTGCCGCTGAAAGCCATGTTGACAATTCAATTTCTGGGGCTGAGGTTTTTATTGTTACAAACATCAATGGAACCTTCTCTTTGTTGCAAGCAGCTCGTGAATATCACCAGCAATTAGAGGGTGAAAAAAAGCAAAATTTCCGCTTTTTGCATGTTTCAACTGACGAGGTTTTTGGCTCACTAAAAGAAAATGAGCCGGCTTTTAATGAACAAAATCCATATAAACCAAATTCGCCATATTCGGCTTCTAAAGCGGCTTCAGACCACTTGGTGCGCGCGTGGAACGAAACTTACAAACTGCCAACAATCATCACAAATTGCTCAAATAATTTTGGCCCAAATCAACATCAAGAAAAATTGATACCAACGATAATCCGCTGCGCTCTAGGCGGGAAGGACATTCCAATTTATGGCAATGGCAAAAATATTCGTGATTGGATTTTTGTTGCAGATCATTGCCGCGGCGTGGCTCTAGCGCTGGAGAAGGGTGTGGTTGGCGAAAGCTATTGTTTTGGCGGTGAATGTGAAATGCGCAACATCGACATTGCGGCCACTATTTGCGAGGCTTTGGACCGCATTGCACCCAAGCAAAATGGCACATCTTACAAAAACCAGATAAAATTTGTTGAAGATAGAAAGGGACATGATTATCGTTATGCTATTGATAATTCTAAGGCCAGAGGCTATTTTGGCTTTGAAATTGAAAAAAGTTTTAATGATAGAATTTTAGAAACTATTAATTTTTATTTAAAAAATGTTTAACGCGAAATCAATCCTTGTCACGGGCGGCACCGGCTCTTTTGGCAAGAAATTCATAAAAAATATTATTCAGAATTTTCCGCAAATTGAGCGAGTTGTGGTTTTTTCGCGCGATGAATTTAAGCAATTTGAAATGTCGAATTTGCCAGAGTTTATTGGCAATCCAAAATTGCGCTATTTTATTGGCGATGTGCGTGACAAAGAACGTTTGCTGCGCGCCTTTGATGGCATTGATATTGTTGTGCATGCAGCAGCTTTAAAACAAGTTCCGGCTTGCGAATATAATCCGTTTGAAGCGGTGAAAACCAACGTGATTGGTGCGCAAAATATTATTGAGGCGGCAATTGACAAGGGCGTGAAGAAGGTCGTTGCGCTTAGTACTGACAAGGCTTGTTCGCCAATCAATCTTTATGGTGCGACAAAATTATGTTCGGATAAATTATTTATTGCGGGCAATTTTTATTCTGGGTCTCGTGACACAAAATTTTGCGTGGTGCGCTATGGCAACGTTGCGGGCAGTAGGGGTTCGGTGATTCCGTTTTTCAAAAAATTGATTGCGCAAAATGTTAAAGAATTGCCAATAACAGATAATCGCATGACGCGCTTTTGGCTTAAGCTTGAGCAGGCTGTAGAAATGGTGATGATTGCCATGAAAGACATGGAAGGTGGCGAATTGTTTGTGCGAAAAATTCCATCAATCAAAATGACTGAGCTTGCCAAAGCCATGGCGCCCAACCTTCCAACCAAGGAAGTTGGCATCAGACCTGGTGAAAAAATTCATGAGATGATGATTTCAAGCGAAGATGCGCGAAACACCATCGAGCTTGATAAATATTATATCATCATGCCTGATGTTCCTGAGTTGAAAGAAAAAATTATTCACAAAGGAAAATTGGTGGCGGATAATTTTGAATATCACAGCGGCAATAATCCAGAGTGGTTGACAATTGAGCAAATGAGAAAATTAATCGACGAAATCAGCGATGAAATATAATTATGGCAAGCAATATATAGATTGGTGCGACATTTGGGCGGTGTTGAAAACTTTGCGCTCAAATTTTTTGACGCAAGGGCCAAAAGTTGCGCAATTTGAAAAAGATATTTGTGAATATAGCGGCGCCAAATATGCGGTGGCTGTGGCCAATGCCACTGCGGGTTTGCACATTGCTATGTTGGCGCTCGAAATTGGTGATGGTGATGAAATTATAACTTCAACAAACACGTTTTTAGCTTCGGCAAATTGTGCTTTATATGTTGGCGCAACGCCAAAATTTGCGGATATCGATTCAGCAACAGCGTGCATTGACGCTGCCGAAATTGAAAAAAATATTACTGCAAAAACTAAGGTTCTGATTCCGGTGCATTTTGCGGGACAGTCTTGTGATATGAAAAAAATCTATGCAATTGCCAAAAGGCACAATCTTTTTGTGGTTGAAGATGCGGCACATGCAATTGGGTCGCAGTATTGCGGCTCTAAGGTTGGAGCGTGTCAATATTCTGACATGACAATTTTTTCTTTTCACCCCGTAAAAAACATGACAACGGGTGAGGGCGGCGCTATCACCACTAACAATGAAAAACTTTACAAAAAATTGTTGTTGCTGCGCAGCCATGGGATGAGCCGCGATCCACAAACTCTCAGCAAAAATGACGGGCCATGGTATTATGAAATGCATGATTTTGGTTTCAATTATAGAATGACTGATATTCAGGCGGCTCTAGGTTCGTCGCAGTTGAAAAAAATCGATAAATTTGCCGCAAGAAGACGCGAAATTGTTGAGTTTTATAAAAAAGAATTTGCCGGCGATGATAGATTTTCTTTTCTTGAAGAAAGCGGGGATTCAAAAGCTTGCTTCCATCTTTTTCCTTTGCTGATTGATTTTGACAAAGTTAAAAACAGCAAAAAAGATTTATTTTTAACCTTGCAGCAAAATGGTTTGAACTTGCAAATTCACTACATACCAGTGCATTTGCAGCCTTTTTATAAGAAGCTTGGTTTTAAAGAGGGTGATTTTCCAAATGCTGAAAAATATTATCAAAAAACAATTTCTTTGCCGCTTTATTATGGTTTGAAAAATTGTGATTTGAAAAAAATTGTGAAAATAATCAAAGACAATATCAAATGATAATCTCGATTTTTACTGATAAAAATTCGTGGATGAATAAATTTTTGCCAGAGCTTGTTTCTAAGCTTTCGGCAATGAAGCATGAAGTTAATATTTATGAAAAAGCCAGATCGGATATCAGTGGAGATGTGGCTTTTTTTTTGAGTTATTTTCATATTGTTGATCAAGATCTTTTAAATAAGCACAAAAATAATATTGTTTTGCACGCTAGTGACTTGCCAAAAGGCAGAGGCTGGTCGCCGTTAACATGGCAAATAATTGAAGGAAAAAACAATATTAAATTAACCTTGTTTGAGGCTGAAAATTCAGTTGATTCTGGGGATATTTATATGCAAAAAGAAATGGTTTTTGTTGGACATGAATTGATTGAGGAGTTGCGAGATGTGCTGGCAAAAACAACCTGCGAGATGTGTTGCGATTTTATAGAAAAATATCCAGCAATATTGAATGGTGCGAAGAGGCAGGGTCAAGACGCTTCTTTTTATGCGAGAAGAAATGCCAAAGATAGTGAATTGAGCGTTGACAAAACTATTGGGGAGCAATTTAATTTGTTGCGCGTTGTGGATAACGAGCAATATCCGGCTTGGTTTGAGCTAAATGGTGTAAAATATAAAATTACAATCGATAAATTTTAAAATGACAAATAAACCTTTTATAATTGCCGAAATGTCTGGCAATCACAATCAATCTTTGCAAAGAGCGCTCGAAATAGTTGAGGCTGCGGCTTCGTGCGGTGTGGATGCGCTGAAAATTCAAACTTATACCGCAGATACGATGACGCTTGATATTGCTGAAGGCGAATTTTTTATCAAAGACAAAAATAGCTTGTGGAATGGCACGTCTCTTTATGATCTTTATAAAAAAGCGCATACCCCATGGGATTGGCATAAGCCAATTTTTGACAAATGTAAAGAGCTTGGAATTGTTGGTTTCAGCACTCCTTTTGACGAAAGTGCGGTTGATTTTTTGGAAGAATTAAATTGCCCTTTATATAAAATTGCATCTTTTGAAAACACAGACTGGCGCTTGTTGAAGAAGGTGGCAAAGACTGGCAAGCCTGTTATCATCTCAACTGGCATGGCCAATGTTGCTGAAATTTATGAAGCAATTGAAGTGCTAAAAAATAACGGGTGCAGCGATATAACAATTTTAAAATGCGTCAGTGAATATCCTGCCGATCCTAGAGATATAAACCTAAAAACCATTCCTCATTTGCAAAGTATGTTTCCTCAGTGCAAGGTGGGGCTTTCTGATCACACGATGGGGATCGGCGTTTCTGTTGCCGCCGTGGCACTTGGCGCTTGTGTTATCGAAAAACATTTTACAATTTCTCGCGCTGAGGGTGGGGTTGATTCTGCATTTTCAATGGAGCCACACGAAATGACTTCGCTGGTTAAAGAGGCAAAAATTGCCAACGAAGCCATTGGAGAAGTTTATTATGGAATTATTGAAAAAGAAAAAAATTCTTTGGTGTTTCGTCGCTCGTTATATATTGTTCAAGATGTTAAGGCTGGCGAAGTTTTGACTGCAAAAAATATGCGCGCAATTCGTCCGGGGCTTGGCTTGCCACCAAAATATTATGAGATGTTGCTGGGCAAAAAAGTGAATAAAAACTTGGCCAGAGGCACAGCTTTGAGTTTTGATTTAATTGCTTAAATATGTCAAAAATGATTGCAATAATCACCGCCAGAGGTGGAAGTAAAAGAATTCCGCGCAAAAATATTCGTGATTTTTGTGGGCAGCCAATTATTGCTTATTCGATTAAGGCAGCCCTAGAGTCGCAAAGCTTTGACGAGGTTATGGTTTCAACCGATGATGCAGAAATTGCTGCTATTGCAAAAAGTTTTGGTGCGGTGGTTCCATTTTTGCGTTCGGCAAAAAATGCCGATGATTTTTCTACAACTTCGGATGTGTTGCGCGAAGTTTTGCAGCAATATAAAGAAAATGGCAGGACATTTGAAAGCGCTTGCTGCATATATCCAACAGCAGTTTTTGTAACGGCGCAAAAATTAAAAGATGCTGCAAAATTATTTGCAGATTCAAATGCCGATTCTTTAATTTCGGCAACGCAATTTAGTTTTCCAATTCAGCGCGCCTTAAAAATCGAAAATAATTTATTAAAATTTTTCTGGCCCGAAAATCTTGAAAAGCGCTCGCAAGACCTAGAAAAATCTTATCACGATTGTGGTCAGTTTTATTTTTTCAAAAGCGAAATATTATTTCCAAAAGGTGATTTGTTCACCAGCAACACAATTCCATTTTTGGTTAAAGAAAGCGAAACGCAAGACATCGACACCGAAGAGGATTTTAAGATTGCGCAGATGAAATATAAAATTTTAAATAATTTGAAATGACAAAAATTGCAGTTTTTAATTTAGGAATATCGAATTTAACCTCTGTTACCAACGTTTTGGACTATGTTGGTGCAAAATATTATTTGGTTGAAAATGTTGCTGATTTGAAAGGTGTTGAAAAAATGTTGCTGCCCGGAGTTGGCACTTTTGATGCTGGAATGAGGGCGCTTCAGGGCAAAAATTTAGTGCCAGAAATTCGCAAGCAAGTTTTGCAAAATAAAATTCCATTTTTTGGAATTTGTCTTGGCATGCAGCTTTTATTTGAAAATAGCGAAGAGTCGCCAAGCGTTGAGGGTCTAGGGCTGCTGCAGGGTCAAATAGTGAGAGTTCCTGCGCACAAAAATTATCAAATTCCGCGAATTGGCTGGGCAGATAGCTTGGTAAAAAAAGATTTTTTGGGTTTAAAAAAAGACGATAAATCTGATTTTTATTACATTCACAGCTATCACGCAAATCCACTTGAAAAAGAAATAATAGCCATCACTTCGCAAGACGATTTGCTTGTTGGCGCGGTGAGCAAAGACAATATTTTTGGTTGTCAATTTCATCCAGAAAAAAGTTATATTGACGGCGTAAAATTAATCAAAAATTTTGTGCAACTATGAGAAAAAGATTAATACCTTGCATTTTTTTAAAAAACGGACTCATCATCAGAAGTGAAGGTTTTAAAATTCATCAAATGATTGGCAACCCAATAACCGAGCTAGCGCGCTATAACGAATGGGCGGTGGATGAAATAATTTACATCGATATTTCGAAGGAGCAAAATTATGATTTTGGTCGCGACGATCACAAATATCGCGATGAAAATATTGTTGATCGCTATTCGCTTGTGAAGGAAATTGCAAAATCTTGCTTTGTGCCTTTGTCCTTTGGCGGCGGCATTCGCACAATTGAAGACATTAGAAATATTCTTGCCAATGGCGCAGATAAAGTTGTGTTAAACACAGCACTTTTTTTGGATGATAATTTTTTGCAAGAAGCAGCGCAAATTTTTGGTTCGCAGGCTTTGATTGCTTGCGTTGATTATATTGGTGACGATGTATATTTTGAATCGGCAACCAAAAAATCGCCATATAAGGTTTTGGATTGGTGCAAGAAGCTAGAAAAGTTGGGCATTGGCGAGATTGTTTTAAATTCGGTTGAACGCGATGGCAAGGCCTGCGGCTATGACATAAAAACCGTTGAAAATGTTGTAAAAAATATTAATCTGCCAGTGATTGCTTTGGGCGGCGTTGGTGATTATTATGATTTTGTCGAAATATTTCAAGCGGCCAATCCATCTGCGGCAGCCGCTGGCAATATATTTCACTTTAAAGAATTGAGTTATTATCACGCTAAGCAAGATTTGTTGCGAAACAATATTGACATACGTCAAGAATTTCGCGCTCTCAAACAAAATAATTTATGAAATTAGGAAAAGTAAAATATTGTAAAAAATGTGTAGTGCCTTCATCTTCGGCGATTCCGGTTGAATTTGACGAAGATGGAATTTGCAGCGGTTGCAAAGTTGCCAATCAAAAATTTGAAGTTGATTGGGATAGAAGAGGCAAGCAGCTGGGCAATTTGCTTGAGCAATATCGCAGCAAAGATAAATCGAATTATGACTGCATTATCGCGGTGAGTGGCGGCAAAGATAGTTATTTTCAAGTGCACACTATCAAAAATGTTTACAAGATGAATCCGCTTTTGGTGACTTACAACTCCAACAATTGGACTGAAGCTGGCTATCGCAATTTGCACCGCATGCGCGAAGTTTTTAATTGCGATCATGTTTTTTTCACTCCCGGAATCGACTTGCTCAAAAGAATGAACCGACTTTGCTTTCGCAAAATGGGCGACATGAACTGGCACGGCCATTGCGGCATTTTCACCTATCCATTTATTGTGTCGATAAAATATAACGTGCCACTAGTTTTTTATGGCGAGCATGGATTTATGGATCTTGGTGGCATGCATTCTTACAGCGATTATGTTGAGCACACCTATCGCTATCGCCACGAACACGGGCTTCGCGGCTATGAATGGAACGATATGCTTGGCGATGCGCAAGATCCAATTGATGCTTCCGAGCTGCTCTGGGCACGCTATCCCAGTGATGACGACATCAAGCGCGTTGGCATGAGAGGAATCTATATTTCAAATTATGTGAAATGGATGCCAAACGAACATTCAAAAATGGTGATCGAAAAATATGGCTTTGAAGTGCCAGATGAGAAGTTTGATCGCACTTATCGCCAAATGTCAAATCTTGACGATATGCATGAAAACGGCGTGCACGATTATTTGAAATATATCAAGTTTGGCTATGGGCGCTGCACCGATCACGTTTGCAAAGATATTCGTGATGGCAAAATGACGCGCGAAGAAGGCATCGAGCTTGTCAAAAAATATGATCATGTGAAGCCTTCAGATTTGAAGCGCTGGCTTGAATATGTAAATATGACAGAAAGCGAATTTGACAGAATTGCCGATGGCTTCAGAGACAAGCGCGTGTGGGAAAAAACGCCGCAAGGAGAGTGGGTCAAAGACAATATTTGGGATTAAAATGGCAAAAAAAATATTATTTCAATGTATCAGAAGCCTTGTCCCAACTTTGTTTGCCGTTCAACTTGAGTTAATCAAAAAGCATTTGGACGATGGTGACGAGGTTTATATTGTAACTTGCAAAGGCGATTTCAAATATTGTGACATGAATGTCGATATCGACAAAAAGCGCTGCAAATCTTGCAAAATAAATTTCTGGCACAATATTGATTTGGTAAATTTTCCCAAAGATCGTGTATTTTTTTAT
>CAYPUN010000001.1:56915-63507 GCA_964413985.1 uncultured Rickettsia sp.
AGAAATCACAAAAGATGATTATAAAAAATTGCCACAATCTTTTGCTAATGTCAAAGAGTTAAAAAATTTTACAATCGATGGAGGCTTTAAAATCGGCCTATCCGCAGCCTCAAGTTTAATTTCAGAATTTCGAGATGCAGAATTTGACACTATAAAAAACCACAAAAAAATCGCAGACACCCTTGCCACCTCTTATTCTATATACAATTTTACTTTAGAGTTAATAAAAAAGTTAAAAATTGATTTGGTTTATCTTCATAATGGTCGGCACTTTGACACTAGAGCGGCTCTGGATGCGGCAAAAATGGCAAAAACAAAATCTATCGCCAGTGATTTGCCAATACATTTTGGCAAATATATGATATTTGAAGATGTTGGCGTGCTTGACAGGGCTTATATCGCCAAGACAATTCATGATTCTTGGGATAATAGTTCAAAAGAAAATAAGGAAGAAATTGGTGCGCAATGGTTTCATAAAATTCGATTCAAGAAAACTCAAAATAAAGAATTTGTTTTTAACAAAGATCATGTGCAAGGCTCTTTGCCAAAAGGTTTTGATAAAACAAAAAGAAATATATCTATTTTCAATTCGTCTCTTGATGAAATCGCTTCGCTAGATGATTATAAGAGCATTTATGAGGATGAAAGAGATGCGATGGCAAAAATATTAACGGATTTTCAGCCTAAAAAAGATTTTCATTTTTATATTCGAGTTCATCCAAATCTTAAAGGCTTGAAAAATTCGCAGATGAAATTTTTTGAAGATATTTCGCATAAATTTCAAAACATAACCCTAATTTGGCCGCATGAGCCTCTAGACAGCTATGAGCTTGGCTTGAATTGTGAAAAAACAATAGTTTTCTCCTCAACCATGGGTGTAGAAATGGCTTTTTGGGGAAAGCCCGTAATCCTCACCGGAAATTCTTTTTATGATGCTTTGGATTGTTGCTATAGGCCGGCCAATCATCAAGAGTTGATAGAATTGCTTTTGTCAACAACACTTCAACCAAAGCCTAAAATTGAAGCGATAAAATATGGATTTTGGGCAGAAGAATATGGTATAGATTTTAAATATTACGAAAGAAGTAGTTTTTATGAAGGAAAATTCATGGGCAGAGAAATGAAAACTCATGGCAAAATCAAAAATTTAAGACGAAAAATAAAATCAAATATAAAGAAACTTTATCAAAAACTATTTGCATGACAAATTATTGGAGCACCGACTGGCTTGGTACCAACCCAGTTTTTTTTAATACCAAAACCAAAAAGGTTAGTCACAATATCAACGACGTAATCGATATAGAAAATTTAGAATTTGATGCTCAAGGATTAAATAATTACCTCAGATATAGCTATTCTGTTTTTGGTCAAACTCCAATAAAAAATGTAAAATTCTTATTGCCAAATTCGGCTTTATCAATTGAAAATGGCGAGTTCGTAATTCATAAAAAAGAAGATCCGGCTGATAAATATTTTGGCAAAATTTCTAAAGAAGAAGATGTGCTTGCAGATATTTCATCTGCCGTGAAGTCATGGGAATCCTCAATAAAAGGCGATATAACAATTCCAACCAGCGGTGGTTATGATTCTAGAATTTTGAATTTGATGGTTGGTGATAAATCAAGAATCAGGTCTTTCACTTATGGAATTTCGCGCAAGCAAGAAGAATCTTTTGAAATTGTCTATGCTAAAAAATTTTGCGAATCACAAAATATCAAATGGCAATCAATAAATTTGGGAGAATTCAATCGCTACAACGACGAGTGGTATGATATTTATGGCGTTTCTACGGGAACTTTTGGAACATATCATATTGAATTTTACAATAAAATAAAATCTGTCTTACAAGATGAGCAATTAAATTTATTAAGTGGAATCGTTGGCGATGCTTGGGCTGGAGCTATAAACAAAAAGCCAATCAACAACATTGATGATGTGATTTTGCTTGGGCATAGTCATGGCGTTTCAATTGACAAGAGGCATTTCAAACTTAAGTCGGACAACAATTTGGAAGAGCAATTTTGGCAAGAAAATAAAGAAAAATTGCAAGAGCATTATTATCAAATAATTCAATTGGTAAGATTTAAAATGATTTTTTTGTCATATTTATTGAAAGTGCCGCAGCATCTTGGCTTCAACGCTTGGTCGCCTTTTGTTAAAGAAGAAATTTGTTGTGCAATGATGAATATTTCGCAAGAAAGAAGGGCGGATAGATTGTGGCAAAAAGAATTTTTCAGAAAACATGGTGCCAATGTTGAAGAGGATAGTTCTTTGAAGGCGAAAAAGAGCAATTATCTTGATTTATATTCAATGTATAAAACTCCTCTCAAGCCGCTTGATTCTAGGCTTTTGTCAAGGATTGTTGATGAAAAATATGTTGAGTCGATTAACAAAAATTTATATAGTGGCTTTTATCCAAAAAGATTTTTGCAATATAATTTTTTATCAAAAGATGAAAATAAGCAAAAGCATTTGAACGCTTACAATGCATATACACTTCTAAAGCCAATTGAAATTTTATTGGCAAGGCAGCAAGGGTTAATCAAGATAAGATAAAACGCGACTAGCGCCTTTGCCATCAGTGATTTTAGAAATTTGCGTCACAAAATTTTGATAATTTTTCTCGCATTTTTCATAAAATTCGGCAAAATTTCCTGCAAAACCAAGATGTGAAAAAATCTTTTCTTGATTGTCAGCAATCTTCACCATAAAAGTTGGCAGGCCAAGACAGCAGCGCTCCCAAGTGCTTGTGCCTCCAGCTGCAACTGCAATATCGGCATCAAAAATCAACTGCGCCATATTTGCGCTTTTGTGAATATTTATTTTATTTTTTGAAGCGGCGGCAAATTTTTTAATTTCTTCCAAATGCACGGCTTTAAAGCCTAAAACGGCATCAATTTCGCCAACGAATTCGGATTTTTCAATTTCTTCAAGCGCTTTTAAAGTGTGATTTTTTAAATCGCTGCCACCAAAATTTACTAATATTTTTTTTATTTTCGCGGTTTGGGTGCGTTTTTTTAGCGCTGCTTCACGCAAATTTTCAAACTCTTGACGAAGCAGAGAATATAAGGCTCCAGCCAATATTTTGCATTCATTGTTAACAAGGTTTTTATAATCATCAACTTGGCTGCCAAAATTTTGATCAAGCAAAATATCGCAATCATGTTTTTTGTTGGCGAGATCGTCGATGACCAAAATTTTTTTTGCAAAATTGCGAAAATGTTTTTCGTGATTTTCATCCAAATCATAATTGTCAAAAATCATCAAATCGCAATTGATTGGGTTTTGCCAAAGAGCTTGTGGATCAAGGCGGGGGAAGGGTTGCAAGTGGGTGACAAGATCATAACTTTTTTGCGATGTGGCAAAGTGACAGGCAAATCCAGCGCGCTTCAGCTTATCAGCCAAAACCAAGCAGCGCATGGCGTGGCCCGTGCCAATTTCAAGAGATGCTTCAAGATGGAATATTGCAATTTTTGTCATATCGATTTTTAATTATTTCAACCTACTTTGGCTCAATCCCACTTTGCAATTGGTGGCAGAGACATCAAGATGGCTTCAGTGTTGCCGCCTGTCATCAAGCCAAATTTTGTGCCGCGATCATAAACCAAATTGAACTCAGTATAAAGGCCGCGTTTTTTAAATTGATGTTCGCGCTGCTCTTCGCTGTAAGGCTCAAACATATGCTTGCGAACCAATTTTGGAAAAACTTCCAAAAAAGCGAGGCCAACATTTTTGGTGAAATCAAAATCTTTTTCAAAATTTTCGCTGTTGAGATAATCATAAAAAATGCCGCCAACACCGCGCGCAACGCCTCTGTGCTTGATGAAAAAATATTTGTCGCATTGCGCCTTATATTCTTCATAAGATTTTGCATCATAAGCATCGCAGGCTTTTTTGAAAGCATCGTGAAAATCGCGAGTGTCGTCAGCGTTCTCAATCATTGGGTTCAAGTCACCTCCGCCACCAAACCATTCTTTTTGCGTGTTGATAAATCGCGTGTTGAAGTGAGCCGCTGGAACCAATGGAGAAGCCATATGCGCCACTAAAGAAATTCCGGTTGCAAAATAATTTGGACTGGTTTCAGTTCCCGGAATTTGGCCGCGAAACTCGTCGCTGAAGGCGCCAAAGGTGGTTGAGATGTTGACGCCAACTTTTTCAAACACATTGCCTTTCATCACCGACATTTCGCCGCCACCGCCTTCGCCGCTTGATCCTTCAAGTGCTTGACGATGCCAATTTTTGCGCGCAAATTTTTGTGGCTTGTCATAAAATGGCGCACTGTTTTGTAGGCGCGAAAAGCCCTGCGGATATTTCGCTAAATATTCTTCTTCAATTGCCTCGAACTCGCTGCAAATGCGGTCGCGCAGCTCTCTAAACCATGCGGCGGTGACAGTTTCTTTCTTGCTTTGTGAGGTCATAAATTGATATATTAATTAACCATAAAAAAATAGGGTTATTATAAATTGCACTTTTTACTTAACAAATTAAATATTCTAGGCAAAATGTCCTTAGTTTTTTAATAGTTTTAACAAATATAGAAATAATATGACAATCCTACAAGGAAAAAAAGGCCTCATCATGGGCGTGGCAAATAATCGCTCAATTGCTTGGGGCATTGCAGAAGAAGCAAAAAAATATGGCGCTGAGCTTGCATTCACCTATCAAGGTGAAGCTTTGCAAAAGCGCGTAGAGCCTTTGGCGGCCTCAGTTGGATCTGATATTGTGCTTCCTTGCGATGTCACTAATCCAGAATCGGTGAACGCGGTTTTTGCTGAGCTTGAAAAAAAATGGGGCAAGCTAGATTTTATCGTGCATGCAATTGCGTATTCTGACAAAGAAGAATTGCGCGGACGCTTTGTTGACACGACTGCAGGCAATTTTGCCAACACAATGAACATCTCTGCATATTCTTTGGCTGTTGTTGCAAAAGCTGGCGAAGCCTTGATGCACAAAGCTGGAGGTGGCAGCATCATCACTTTAAGTTATTATGGTGCAGAAAAAGTTGTGCCACATTATAACGTGATGGGCGTTGCAAAGGCGGCACTTGAAGCATCAGTTCGCTATTTGGCGATGGATATGGGTAAAGACAACATCCGCGTGAATGCAATTTCTGCTGGCCCTGTGAAAACCCTTGCTGCAAGCGGCATTGGCGATTTCAAACTAATTTTCAAATGGAACGAATATAACGCGCCTTTGCGCCGCAATATCGATTTGAAAGACGTTGGCGGGGCAGGTGTGTTCTTGCTTTCTGAGCTTGGCAGCGGCGTGACAGGTGAAGTTTTGCACGTTGATGCGGGCTATCACGTTGTGGGCATGAAAGCGCCAGACGCGCCAGACATCAGCCTTGCAAAGGATGATGAAGAAAAATAAGTATCGATGTTTATTTCACACCAACCTTTTCTGATTATTATTTCGTCGCCGTCAGGTGCTGGCAAAAGCACCTTGGCGCGAATGATAATTCAAAGTGACCCACTCATCAAATTGTCAATCTCTGCCACCACTAGAGCCAAAAGGCCACAAGAGGTTGACGGCCAACATTATGATTTTGTTTCGCAAGAAAAATTTGCGCAGATGCTAAAAAATGGTGAGTTTTTAGAATATGCCACAGTGTTTGAAAACAACTATGGAACCCCGCGCTGCATGGTTGAAGACGCTTTGAAAAAAGGCAATGAGGTGATGTTTGATATTGATTGGCAAGGTGCGCGACAAATCAAAGAAAAATTTGATAAAGCTTCGGTGGTGTCAATTTTTATTTTGCCACCATCTTTGGCGGAGCTAGAGCGACGGTTGCTCAACCGCGCTCAAGATTCACAAGAAGTTGTTGATGCGCGCATGAAAAAAGCACGCGACGAAATCAGTCACTATGGCGAATATGATTATATTTTGATCAATGACGATTTGAACAGCACCTATCAAAAAATTCGCTCAATCATTGAATCTAAAAGGGTGGAGAGGCTTTCAAAAAGCCAAATTGAAGGGTTGGTGCGGCAGTTTAGCTAAAGTTGTAAAGCGAGATATTTCAATAAAAAATTAATTTCAAAATGGACCTGCATTTATTGTTCGATTCAATCGTTAGTGGCTTGATCGCTTTTATCAGCGAGATTGGCTATGTTGGAATTTTTATCGGCATGTTTTTAGAAAGCACGCCATTTCCGCTGCCAAGCGAATTGGTGATGATTCCCGCTGGAATCGCGGCTTCGCACGGCGTGATGAACATTTATATCGCGATAATTTGTGGCGTTGCGGGCAATGTTGCGGGTGCAATTTTCAGCTATTATTTGGCGAGTTTTGTGGGTCGAGCAATTTTGTTTAAAGTGGGAAAATATTTTTTCTTAAAGCCCGCAGCGATAATTAAAATCGAAAGTTTTTTCAACAATCACGGCGCAATTTCAGTTTTTATTTCGCGTATCATTCCCGGCCTTCGACACTTGATTTCATTGCCTGCAGGCGTTGCCAAGATGAACATAAAATTATTTTGCCTCTACACTTTTTTAGGCTCAACCCTTTGGCTGACAGTTCTCACGGTGCTTGGATATTTTATCGGCAAAAATCAAGATTTGATCAAAGAATATCTGCACATTGTGGTTATTGG
>CAYPUN010000002.1:0-4386 GCA_964413985.1 uncultured Rickettsia sp.
AAAGAGCGCGACAAATTATTAGTTTTTTTTTATTTGTAAATAGTTAATTTCAATTTTGTTGAAATTTTTTAAATTACGCGCGTTTTTCCTTGTGAATTTTGTTGCCCAAACTGCGCTCCAAAATCAACAATATTGCTTGGATTCGGCCTCAAAAATTCGCTCACATCTTTTTGAGGCAAATTGTAGTTATTTATTTTCGCAAATTTGTCGCACTTCGACTTATTGCTTATATTTTGCTATTGAACGGTGCACATTTTAGAGCCCTTAACATTGTTCACCTGACTTGCATTTCTAGCCTCAGCGGTGCTGGCAGGTCCAGACCGTCTTTGCTCACTAGACTCGAGGTCTGTTTGTGTGCTTGAATTTTTGGCATCTGACATAAACACCTCATCAAATGCCGCCGCCGCCGCTTTTGCAGCGTCACGCTTGCTACCCGTTGTTTTTGCAGCAATCAAAAATTCCGTCGGCCCGCCCTCGCTACCCCCAAACACTTCTTTAGAAGCTTCCCCAAACACTGAATCATCAAAATCTTTTTCTAGTGCCGCGCTTCGAGCGAACTGAGAAACATCTTGTCCAGCCTCAACCATCATTGTAAGATCTACGATTTCATTATTAAGCCCTGCGGAAAGCTTTATCATCTTTTTCAAAACCCCTTCTAGCTTTTTGGGCTCGGACGCAAATTCTTCGATACGAGCATTGGCGCGCTCAAGCGCCTTTGAATCTTTAGCCTTCGCCTCTTCATTATTAACTTCCGCCGTTAATTCACGTATCGCCCTTTTTTGCTTCACAATATCGCCAGCCTCTTGAAGAATCTTTTTTCTAATCGCCTCAAATTCATCTATTTTTTGAGATTTTTCCTTTAACTTTTCCAAAAGACTCTCTAATCCCTGCGAATCTTTATCTTTAATCGCTTCCGAAACAACGGATTCGGCGCCATCAATTTCTTCTGTCCTCCCCTGTTTTTTAAGAAGCTCTTTATATTGTAGCAAAATTTCCGCCTTTAATTTGTCAGCAGCATTATCCATAAAAAAATAAATTTAGGTTAAGTTATTATCAACACCGATGATTTAAACTTTATTTTTTTATATCGCAATAAATTTTTGCAGATAGGGAATTTTTATTATCACCGCTTGATCTTAATGAGGCAGTGCTACGCCCGAACTATCCGCGGCTCTAGCGCCACTCGATCCTTGCTGCACTTTTGCAACCCAGCTGTCGCTTTTGGCCTTGTCATTTGTCCAATCAATATTTTTATCCGCCACATCTATCTGACTTGCAGCACGATCTTGTGTTGATTTATTTGTGTGCGCAAACTCAGCACCCCCAAGCTTTGCCTTCATTGCCGCCAAAGCATCTTTAACTTTTGGATCGCCCGCAAAAACATTGCTGCGATTTTGCTCAAGCACACGCCCTTCATAATGCGCCATGCTTGAAATTGCAGCAGCAACGCCAGCAATTCCTTCGTCAGTTTTGGCGCGATTGCCCCAATCTAGCATAGTTTTTTTGGTTTCTTCGTTGCAAAATTTTGCCGCAGCTTTGTCGCCCAAGCAAACGCTGGCAATGGCTCCAGCAACAGCTCCGCGGGCTTTGTCACCTTCTTTGCTGCCAAGCTGGTCAACCCTGCCCATCATCTCTTTAAAAAACTCGTGGGTTTCTTCGCCGCCATAAATTTCATCAAAATTGGCGCGATCTTCTGGGCTCAAGCCTTCACGCTTTTTATTAATTTCCCAAGCAACATTGGCAATTGCAAACGCCACCGCTGTGATCGCCTCTGGGCCCTTGGCAGCTCTGCCCATTGTAAATAAAGTGTCTCTGGTGTCTATATCTTGCGTCGAAGCGGGCTCTTCTTGCAATTTTGAAAATTGCTGCAAAGACGAAGAAATATTGCCAATCAACCACGGACTTTGCGCATTTTGTGACCAGCCAAGCATCATCTCCTTCATGGCATTTTCTTTGCCCCGCAAAAATTCTGGATGCGCCTCAGACATTTTTGTCAGCATATTCAACGCACTGCCTCGGCCATGCTCGTCTGCAAGATTTTGCGCTGCGTCAAATATTTTATCAAAATTTGCTTGAGTATCAAGCCCAACTTCTTGCATCATTTCTTTGGTAAAAAATAAATTTTGCAAGCAAGTGATTGAATTGCCGCGAGTGCGGTCTTCAAAATTATTATTGCCAATCGCCGACAACAATTTTCCAACCACTTCGCCATCTTTTGCAACCAAGCTTCTTTGCTCTTCATTTTCATAAACCAAATTTGTGACGCCGCGTGTCAGATGCTGTATTTGACGCGAGGTGGTTGCATTCTTAAACGCACCAAGAATTTTGTCGCCATGTTCTGCAAATTGCATTTCCTTGCGCGCATCGCCCTTCAAGCCCACGGCCAAATTAGAAAGCGCACCAACACTTGTGGCAACTGCATCAATGCTGGTTGCGGCGCCAAGCATCCCAAGCACCATTTCGCGCGAAGCATCGTCTGCGTAAGACTCGCCAACATAAGCTGCCGCAGCCCCCTCTTTTTGTCGCGCATTATTTTCCTGCGTCAACAAATAGTTGCGATAAGTGATATTCATAATCGCCCCCGCATTTTCTTCAATTGCCTTCTGGCGATCATCTGCAGCGTTTGGCGTATTTTCCAGCGGTGATTGTAATTTTTTCCAATTATCAAGAAAGAGACCTTTGGTCGCTTTTTCGGTTTCTTCGCTTAGGTTGATTGTTGGATATTGCGCGAGAGCTTCTTCTTCTGTGCCTGCGGGTGATAATTCTGTATCGAGAGAAACATCCATGTTAAGTGCAGCCTCTTCTTCTGGCGACAAAAATGGTGTAGTGCTCGCAGATGGAGCCGTGGCCAAAGCTTGCTGATTCTGACGTTGCCTAATAATTGTCGTTGCGACACCTTCAGCAGCCTTTCCATCTTGCTTTCTTTTCCGAATTATTTCCTGCGCCACTCTACTCATCTTCTCAAAAAATTAAAATTATTAGCAAAGCCAATCAAGCAGCGCCATACGAACCGCCACTCCAGCCTCCACTTGCTTCAAAATCAAACTCACATTTTCATCATCTGCAAGCGCCGCCGAAATTTCTACATCACGGTTGATCGGCCCTGGATGCAGCACCAGCGCGCCTTTAGCAGCATGCGCCAATTTCTCATGCGTCAAACCAAAAAGCTTGAAATATTCGCCAAGCGATGGAATATAACATCCAAGCATGCGCTCTTGCTGAATGCGCAGCATCATCACCACATCAGCGCCAGCAATGCCTTGCGCCAGATTGTCAAAAACTTCAATGCCCCATTTTTCGCGCAGCCAGTTTTTATAATCAACAGGCATCAGCGTTGGCGGCGTTATCACATTTATATGCGCGCCAAATTTTTTCAGCAACTTGATGTTCGACCGCGCCACTCTTGAGTGTAGCACATCGCCACAAATCGCAATCTTCAACTTCGACAACTCGCCCTTAAATTGACGAATCACAAAAGAGTCAAGCAGCGCTTGGCTTGGATGCTCGTTGGTGCCGTCTCCCGCGTTAATCAGCGACGCGTCGATATAGTTTTTCAACAACGCCACAATGCCGCTAGAATTGTGCCGAATGGCCACAAAATCTGGCCCCATAGCGTTGATTGTTTTTGCCGTGTCAATGATTGATTCACCTTTTTTGAGCGATGACAAAGAAATGTCAAGATTCACCACATCAGCGCCCATGCGCCTTGCCGCCACTTCAAACGACATTCGCGTGCGCGTAGAATTCTCGAAAAAAAAGTTGATGAGAAGTTTGTTTTTTAGTTTTGTCTGCGCTTTAGGCTTTAAAAAATATCCCTTCGCAGCCTTGTGAATGCTGTTGATGTCGTCTATAGAAAGCTCGTCAATGCTGATTAAATCGCGCTTCATTTTTTTATTTAGTTTTTTAAAAGCCGAAAAAAGCATATAAAAACAAGCTTAAAAAATCAAGCGATTATGGCAATGCGGCTCAAATTATGTCCTGCCATCATTGCCCCCATTGCCAAGAGTTGTAGTGCGAAATGCTCCAAATGTATTTTTATGTTTTTGTGTTGAGGCGCTAGAAACGCGCGAACTCGCCGCACTTGCTGGCGCAGAAGCATAAGGAGACTGCGCCGGAGCTTTAAATGGCTTGCTTGTCTCAAAATATTCTCTAAAGATTGGAGGCTTTTTGCTAAAGATTGATCGAGTTGGCTTTGGCTCTTCAACCTTAGTATCCATAAACTCTTTTCTATCAGAAGCATTTGGGCCCGCTTTCTTGCCGCCGCCATAAGAATTACCATCCGCCGAACTTGCTTTCGTATCTAAAGATGAGTTTTTTTGTAGACGCCCTTCAAGACCATCTTCGATTTCTTGAAATTGAGCAACTCTGAGAGAATTATAAAAATCT
>CAYPUN010000002.1:4486-19224 GCA_964413985.1 uncultured Rickettsia sp.
AAGACCATCTTCGATTTCTTGAAATTGAGCAACTCTGAGAGAATTATAAAAATCTTCCAATTCAGGATTGACTTCGTAATCCTGCAAATCCCGAAAAACATGCTCAACAAACTCATCATGATTTTCTATCACCGAGCTTGCTTGCGTCGATTTTCCAAAAAAAAACTTCCTGATAATTTGTCAAAGCCTTAAAAAACCCTTCCTCTTTTGATTGCAATTCCTTTATTTGCGAATCCGCCTTATTAGCACGATCGTCCAAACCCAAGATCCGACTAGATTGCCATCTTGGCAATTTTTTAACCTCGCCCTCAATTCCATCGCGAACATCTTGCAAAGTCTTTTTGCTTGTTGCGACGTATTCAAAAAGCTCAAATTGCTTACTAATTCCATTTAAAAAATCATCCTCTTTGCCTTTATCGTCACTTTTCAAATCAACAAAAAACTCCGTGACTCGATCAGAAGCCGCTTGCCCATGCTCCTTCAAAAATCCCAAATAGCTTTTTGTCGCCCCTATCAAATCACGCCTCAATTTTGCTTTCAATTGCTTATTGTCCTTCAATTGCTTATTGTCCATAGTTTATTATTTTGTTATTAATAAAGCGCTAAATCCATAAATGATTAATAGAATTGCACTCACTTACAATCAACAAATTATTTTTTGTCTCCGCCAAAATTCTCAAAGCAACACAAATTTATTTCACCAAATGCTTAAACACCTCTTCCAAATCTGGCTGCTTGGTTGAAAGATCAACAATCTCAACATCAAGCGACGAAATTGCTTGCAGAATTTTTTCAACCGCAACTTTTGTTGGATCATATGCGATAGAAATTTGCTCACTGCCAAGCTGCTTGGGCGTTGCTCCCGCAGGCAATTGCAAATTATTTACATCAAAATCCTTGGCAAAATTTACAATCAATTCTTTTTTGCTGAGCAGCTTCATCAAATTTTCTTTGCGATCAACCGTGATCACGCTGCCTTTGTTGATCACCGCAATTTCGTCGCACAATTCTTCGGCCTCTTCAAGATAGTGCGTGGTCAACAAAATCGTGGTTCCAGCCGCGTTAAGCTTGCGAACATAATTCCAAAGTTGCGTGCGCAGCTCTACATCCACGCCGGCCGTTGGCTCATCAAGCACCAAAATTTCCGGACTGTGCACCAACGCTTTTGCCACCAACAATCTGCGCCTCATGCCACCAGAAAGACTGCGCGGCGTTGCGTTTGCCTTGTCCTTCAGCCCTAGAGCCTCAATGATCTCATCAGTGCGACGCTCGTGTTTTTGCAAGCCAAAATATCCCGCATAAATTTCCAAAGTTTCGCGCACGTTAAAAAACGGATCAATCACCAACTCTTGCGGAACTATGCCAATCTTGAATTTGGAGGCCTTCTGATTTTTGTCAATATCGATTCCCGCAATTTTAACCACTCCCGAAGTTTTGTTCACCAACCCCGCCAAAATGTTGATAATCGTCGATTTGCCCGCGCCATTTGGCCCAAGCAGCCCAAAGAACGATCCTTTTTTAATTTGCAAATCAACATTTTTCAACGCCTCTTTCTCCGGCGATTTTTTGGTCTTTTTATAAACCTTACTCAAACCCTTGATTTCAATGGCCAATTCAGACATTTTATTTTATAATATTTTGGTTTTTTAACAGTTCTTGCAACTCGCCTGCTTGATACATTTCTTTCACAATATCACAGCCACCAACAAATTCGCCCTTCACATAAAGCTGCGGAATTGTTGGCCAGTCAGCAAATTCTTTAATGCCTTGACGCATTTCTGCATCTTGCAAAATATTCACATCCAAAAATTCAGCACCAAGCTGTTTTAAAATGTGCGACACAGTGGCCGAGAACCCGCATTGCGGCATATCCGCGCTGCCTTTCATAAAAAGCACCACATCGTTATTTTGAATCATTTGTTCGATTTCTGAAAATATATCTCTCATAGTTTTAAGATTTGGATTGTGATATTTATAATTTTTTTGTTTCGTTTGTTGCTAATTTGTGCGTTTTGCCAAATGGCCAAATGGTTTTATTATTCGCTTGAAGTCTTGATTTGCAAGGCGTGAAGCACTCCCCCCAAATGATCCTTCAAAGCTATATTTACCATTTTATGTTGTTCAATTCTGCTTTTTCCAGCAAAAATTTTATCAACAATTTTCACACTATAATGATCTTGATCGCCAACTAAGTCAACAATTTCAATTGTCGCATTTGGAAAACCACGACGCAAAAGTTCTTCTAATTTTTCGTGAGCAATTGGCATAAATATTTAAAAAAGATTAATAACACCACAAAACAATTTAAGTGATTATCTATTTTTTGAAATAGCTTAGCGATTTATGGCTTGGAATATTGCTCTGCCCCGCTTAGCTTTTTTTAAGGCGACGAGCCTTAAAAAAAGGTTTGCCGTAGGGGCAGAGCAATATTCCAAGCCATAAATCGCTAAGCTATTTCAAAAAATAGATAATCACTTATAAACAAAAAAGCCCTCGCAACCGAAATCACGAGGGCCCATAGAATTTTTGGTTTAGCTAAATCCTAACCAAAAAACCCACGACGTTTTTTAGGTTGCTCTTCACGATCAGCACCACCGCGATATCCACCACGGTCACCGCCGCGATCTCCTCTATCACGATCTCCGCCGCCACGACGATCATCACGATCTCCGCCGCGTCTGTCGCCACGATCTCCACGGTCGCCACGGTCACGATCACCGCCACCACGTCTGTCGCCACCACGACGATCATCGCGATCTCCGCCGCGTCTGTCGCCACGATCAGATCCGCCCATTTCTCTTTCGTCAATCATAGCTGGTTTGTTGGCAATGCGATCAGAAATATCTTCACCCGTAACTTGATCTACGCAACGGTAAGACAATTTCGGACGACCTTTTTTGTCAAAACCAATAACTTTAACTTTGATGATGTCGCCTTCATTGATAACATCTTCAACAAAATCAACTCTATATTCAGCAAGTTCAGAAATGTGCACGAAGCCATCGCGATTTGCCGCAATGCTCACAAACGCACCAGCGTCGATAACCTTCACAACTGGGCCTTCAAAGATGTCGCCAATTTCTGGTTCAAACACGATGTCGTTAATCATCGCAACTGCTTTTTTGATAGAGTCATTGTTGCTTGAGCTGATTTTGACAGTGCCGTCATCATCAATATCAACAACAGCGCCAGAATTTGCGCAGATTTCTTTGATAACTTTGCCGCGAGAGCCAATAACTTCACGGATTTTTTTCGGGTTGATGTTCATGATTTCAACGCGAGGAACGTTGCCGTTAAGCTCAGCTCTAGGAGCCGCCATAACTTCAACAATTTTGTCCAAAATGTGCATACGGCCAACAAGCGCTTGGTGCAAGGCTTTGTCCATAATTTCGGCAGTGATGCCTTTGATTTTGATGTCCATTTGCAAAGCAGTGATGCCGTTTTTCGTGCCAGCAACTTTGAAATCCATATCGCCAAGGTGATCTTCGTCGCCCATGATATCAGAAAGGATAACATAATCATTGCCTTCTTTCACCAATCCCATCGCAATGCCAGAAACTGGTGCTGCAATTGGAACGCCAGCATCCATCAACGCCAAAGAAGCGCCGCAAACTGATGCCATTGAAGAAGAGCCATTTGATTCTGTGATTTCAGAAACGATTCTAGTTACATAAGAAAAGCTTTCTGAAGCAGTTGGAAACACTGGATTGATAGATCTCCAAGCCAGTTTTCCGTGGCCAATTTCGCGTCTTCCTGGGGAGCCAACTTTGCCGGTTTCGCCAACTGAATATGGAGGGAAGTTATAGTGCAACATGAATGTTTCTTTTGAAACGCCGTCAAGGCCTTCAACCATTTGCTCGTCGCGTGAAGAGCCCAAAGTTGCAACAACCAAAGCTTGAGTTTCGCCGCGCGTGAAAAGAGCCGAACCATGCACTTGTGGCAAAATTCCAACTTCAGCAGTGATTTGACGAATTTGATCAGACTTACGGCCATCAATACGCACGCCACTTTTCAAAATGTCGCCGCGCACAATATCTTGTTCCAATTTTTTGAACAATGAAGTGATTTTAACTTTATCAACTCCAGCTTCTTCATTTACAAATTTTGCAAGAACCTTCTCTTTCAAGGCTGAAAGCGCTGAAGATCTTTCTTGTTTTTGTTGCAATTTATATGCTGCAATCAATTCTGCCTGCATAAAGCTCGACATGTCGGCTTTCAATGCAGAATTGTCTTCGGCTTTCACTTCCATTTTTTTCTTGCCAGCTTCAGCTTTAAATTCTTTGATCATTTCGATCACTGGTTTGAAGGCTTCGTGGCCAAAGCTCACGGCGGCCAACATTTCAGCTTCGCTCAATTCTTTTGCTTCAGATTCAACCATCAAAACTGAAGAATCAGTTCCGGCAACAACCAAATCTAAACGTGAATTTTTCAATTCTTCGTTGCTTGGGTTCAACACAAATTCGCCATTGATGTGACCAACGCGAGCGCCGCCAACTGGACCTTCAAATGGAGCTTCCGAAATTTCAAGAGCTGCAGAAGAAGCGATCAAGCCAAGAATATCAGGGTTGCAAGCTGGGTCATAAGAAAGCACTGTGCAAACAACGTTGATTTCGTTGTGAAAATTTGATGGAAACAATGGGCGAATTGGGCGATCAATCAAGCGCGAAACTAGAGTCGCGTTATCAGACGGCTTTGCTTCTCTTTTGAAAAATCCACCTGGAATTTTGCCTGCTGCATAGGATTTTTCAAGGTAGTTAACAGTAAGAGGTAGAAAGTCAGCACCTTCAACCGCTTTGTTTGCAACCGTAACCGCACAAAGTATAGTTGTGCCTCCAAGCTTTGCTACAACTGCACCGCTGGCTTGACGCGCAACTTTTCCAGTTTCAAGACTGAGAATTTTTCCATTCCAGTTAATTTCTTTTTTTGTTATATTAAACATGTTTATTTATTTTAGATTATTTGAGCACGAACATCGGATATGTATGGGCGGATAGACCCCGCCCACAAGCATTTCGAAATTTTAAATTGGGCCAAAACGCCCTTGAACAACTATTTTCTGATTTCTAATTTTTTGATTAGAGCTTCATAACGATCGTTTGACTTTGCTTTTAGATAGTCAAGCAATCTTCTTCTTTTGCCAACAAGAATCAAAAGGCCCCTTCTTGAAGAATGATCTTTTTTGTGCAATTTCAAATGCCCAGTAAGATTTTCGATTTGTTTGGTGATCACGGCAGCTTGCACTTCAACTGATCCAGTATCTGCCTTGGTTGGAGCAAAAGCTTTTATTACTTCTTGTTTTGATTTTTTAAGAATAGACATTTCTTATATAAGTTTTTTAATATTGAACGAACAACATCTGACAAACGAAATTTGGCAGAAGCATCAATGCCACACGGCATAACAACAAACAGCATTAAGTAGCATCTTGCAGCAAAAGCAGCGAGCCATCTAATAATTGCTCCTCAAGATTAATCGCATTTTTTAATCTTTCAAGTGATATTTTATTTTCATAGATAAATTGACCCACCGACAACCGCGTTAAACGTGACACGAAGCCACACACCCCTAGCTTGGTTGCAATGTCGCGCGAAAGTGTGCGCACATAGAGGCCCTTTGAGCATTCCACTTCAATTTCGCAGAATTCTTCGCTGTTGCTGATCAAATTTAGCGAAAAAATTTCAACTTGGCGCGATTTCATTTCAAACTGAATGCCCTCGCGAGCCAGCTCATAAGCGCGTTTGCCGTTGATTTTGATGGCCGAAAATTTTGAAGGAACTTGCGTGATTTTTCCCATAAATTGCGGCAAAATTGCAATCAGCTCGTCGGTGCTGGGCCTTGCGTCGCTTGATTGCTCAACCTTTCCTTCAACATCATCTGTGTCGCGAAATTCGCCCCATTTTATTTGAAAACGATATTTTTTTTGCGCCGCCATCATTTGCTCTGCGGTCTTGGTGGCTTTGTTGACGGCAATTGGCAGCACTCCATCAGCAAAAGGATCAAGCGTGCCACCATGGCCCACTTTCTTGGCGCCAGTCATACGTTTTACAATTGCAACAACGCGTGCCGAGCTAGAGCCAATTGGCTTGTCGATGTTAAGCCAATAATTTTGCGTGGCGAAATTCATATTTTTGTTTTGGTTAAAAATTTGTGGAGCCCGTTATAAAGCCTACAGCCCCAAGGCTCAAACATTGCTAATTTAAAATAAAATTAATTAGCTCGCAGCGCCTAAGGAGTTAAAATCAAACGATCTTGATAAAATTCATATTTCTTGAAGCGGCGCAAAAAACTCATGCCAAGCAGCGGCGTGTCTAACTCAGCACCATTTACTGAAACATTCACATCACTAAATTTTATATTAGCAACTTCAATTTCCTTCACAACCGCACCAGCCCCAAAAACCTCGCCATTAGCGGTTTCATAACGTTTGTTGAAAACCAAATTTTGCATATCAATTCCAATTTCTCGCGCTTGATTTTTGTCAATCACAATGCTGCTTGCGCCCGTGTCAATCATAAAGCGCATCGGCACACCGTTGATTTTGAGATCGATAAAAAAATGTCCCGCTTCAGAAATTTCAATCACAATTTGGCCGCCCTCGTTCAGCCTTGCCTTTGTAGGGTTCATCGCCCCCATCATCCGATCTTTAAAACCGCCAAATTCGAAGCGATAGGCATAAAGCGCGACAAAAATCATAATCAACGCCGCCCAGCCAGCGCAGTATTTGATGATTTGCCCAAAACCCATTTCGCGACGCGTCAGCAAACTTACAGCCAGAAGGGTTACAACCACAAGGCTATAGAGCAAATTTTGTTTGTCGGCGGAGGTTAGGGTGTCAATCATATATTTTTTATTGATTGCAAATTTTCTTGAGCACCTAAAGCTTGAGCCGCGGGCGCACTAGGCGCAGCACTGGCAGCTCGCCTGATTAAATTGTTTGCCCGCGTGTCCATATTTGCTATTGTGCTAGCAGAAAGCTGCTGCTCCTGCCCATCAACACCGCCTTGAAGGGGAACGCACTCTTCTCCATCTCCATCTATTTCTACAAAGCGCTCTTTCTCTTCTGCCGCTGCCGCTTCCTCTCTCGCCGCACTCAACTCTTCATCGTCCAGCGCTTCAAAATCACTCTCCGCATCACTCTCTGCTTGCTCTCCATCAACCCCGAGCCGGAAATCCTGAAGCGCCTCAGAAATATCGCTGCGCAATTTTAATTCAGGCCTCATCTCTTCAAAAAAACTTGCGATCCTCTGAATAATCTTACTACCAACCACAAAATTCTCTTCTCCTTCAATTTTTTTTATAGCCTTATTTTCTATAAAAAAATCCTCCTTCCTTCCATCAGCTTCAATTGAAAAATTAACAACCTCATTATCGCGACTAATTTTGATCTCCCTTCCAGATTCTTGCAGCTCAATTTCTGGAACCGACTCCGTTAAGCACTCCAAAAAAGAAATTACTCTTTCTAGTGTCTTGTTTGGCTTTCTTCTTGCAGAACTTTCCATGATTTTTTAGATTATTTTATTATAAGAACGACTGAAATTGATTAAACTATTTTTTCAAAACTTCAATCAATTTTTTATTTTCTTCTTCCGTGCCAATGGTAATTCTTAGGCATTGCGGCAAACCATAAGCTTGCATTTCGCGCACAATGATGTTGTTTGCAAGCAGCATTTTATTGGCCGCTTGGCACTTCTCTTCGCCACCAAAATCAAGCAAAATAAAATTCGCAACTGACGGCCAAACCTTGATTTTCCCGCTTGCAGCAAGGCTTGCCGAGATTTCTTCCAACCATTTTTTGTTGTGCGCAAGTGATTTTTGAAAAAACTCTTCATCCTCCAAAGCCGCGACAGCAGCGGCTTGAGCCGGCCCACCAACATTGAAAGGCCCGCGCACTTTGTTCAAAACATCGGCAATATATAAAGAGCCATAAGCCCAGCCAATTCTAAGGCTAGCAAGGCCATAAACTTTTGAAAAAGTGCGCAGCATTATCACATTTTCGTTTTCATCAACCAGCTTAATTCCATCAGGATAATCATCCGCCAAATGCTGCGCAAACTCTTGATAGGCATGGTCTAGCACGATTAAAATATTTTTTGGCACACCTGCAATCAGGCGCGCCATTTCGTCTTTGCTCAGATATGAACCCGTTGGATTGTTGGGATTGGCAATGAAAATTATTTTTGTTTTTGGCGTGATCGCCTGCAAAATTGCCGCAACATCTATTTTTAAATCCTTCTCTTTAACCTTGACTGACAAGGCTCCAACGCGTTTTGCCGAAATTGGATACATCAAAAATCCGTGCTCGCTATAAATAATCTCATCACCTTCTTTGGCAAAGGCGGCAGTAAGCATCGCAATAATTTCATCCGATCCCGCGCCGCAAATTATTTTCTCAGCGTCGATATTGTTTTTCTTCGCCAACGCTTCGCGCAAAAGCCCGCAACCACCATCAGCATAACGAGAAATTTCCGCTGCATGTTCTTGATAAGCCGCAATCGCCTTTGGGCTGCAACCAAGCGCATTCTCGTTCGACGACAATTTCACCGCCTTTTGCGCACCAGAAATTTTTGCTTTGCCGGGTTTATAATTTTCGATTTCAAGCAGATATTGATTGGCTCGAAGCATGTTTTAATATCTCCAATTCAAGAAATTTTTCAAAATTTGCAAACCAACTTCGCCGCTTTTTTCTGGATGAAATTGTATGCCCACAATATTCTTTTTTGCAATCACCGCATTCAGCTTGATGCCATATTCCACCTGCGCCAACACATTGCCTTCATTTTGACACAAAAAGTGATAGCTGTTAGCAAAATAAACGTGATCGCCATTTTTTATATTCTTCAAAATTGCGTGCCCTGCTTGCTCGGGACGAAGAATCAACTCATTAAAACCCATATGCGGAATTTTTAGCGCCGCATCAGTTTCAATTTTCACCACCTTGCCGTCAATGAAGCCCAGCCCTTTGTTTTCGCCATTTTCAAAGCCAACGGACGCCAAAACTTGCATGCCAACACAAATGCCAAGCAGCGGCTTTTTTTCGATCATAACTTGTTTGTGCAACGCCTCGCTCAAACCTTCAACGCTTTTTAAACCCTGCATGCAATCAGCAAAGGCGCCAACTCCGGGCAACACCAAATGCGTCGCCGTTTTCAAAACTTCGCCACGATTTGAAATCAAAATTTCGTGACCCAAATTTAAAGATTCAAGCGCGTTATAAACCGATTGCAAATTGCCCGATCCATAATCGATGATGACAGTTTTCATAGTGATTTAATTATGCTGCAAAATAAGGCCGCTCTTTTTGTCGGCGCAGCATTTTTTGATAAGATTTTGAATCAACGATAATGTCGCTGAATTCTTCAATTGTATGATTTGGATATTGTTTGTGCAAAATTTCTACCGCTCTGATCTTGGCCTCTGGCCTGTTGCCAGACAACACAAAACACGCAATTTCATATTTTTTTTCGACCAAATATTGGCCAAACCAAAAATTGGCGTTATAGCCGATGACAACAAGCAGCCCTAGGTGCAAAAACACCATATCAAGTCTTGAGATAAGTTCAATTTGCGCAAAATGTTCGAGCACAAATTCCATCACAAAAACAAATATGCCGTTAAGCCACATGCGATGAAACAAAAACCACAAGCCGCCAAAAACAAAGGCCCAAAAAGAAAAACCTTCTTCAAGCAAAATGATGTCTTCAATTTTGCCGTCCTGATTTTTTTTGATGAAAGCGTTGTAAAGTTTCATAGATTGAATGATGCTGCGCCAATTGATAAATCTTGGCCAATTATCGAATTTGCGGGGGCGCAAACAACCGCGCCCGCCACAATAAGATCGCTTTAACAAATAACTAAGCAGCCAAAGCTTTTTTCGCTTTTTCAACGATTTGGCTAAACACTTCTGGCTCTTTGATAGCAATGTCTGAAAGCACTTTGCGATCAAGATCAATTTTCGCCAATTTCAAACCATTGATGAAGGTTGAATAAATCATGCCACGCTCTCTAACGGCAGCGTTGATACGTTGAATCCAAAGCGCACGGAAATCTCTTTTGCGAACTTTGCGGTCACGATATGAATATTGGAGAGCTTTCTCCACTTTTTCAATCGCAATGCGATAACAATTTTTAGCGCGGCCACGATAGCCTTTCGCCATTTTTAGAATTTTTTTGTGTCTAGCTCTTTTAGTGACACCTCTTTTTACACGACTCATATTGTTCCTTTATATTGAATTATAAACCATAAGGTAGCTTGGTCTTCATGACACTAGCTGTGAAGCCTTCAGAAAGCACGGCAGAACCACGCAAATTTCTGATACGCTTTTGGCTTTTTTTGCCAAGATTGTGACGCTTCCCCGATTGTTTATAAAGGATTTTACCCGTGCCCGTAACCTTGAATCGCTTCTTGGCCCCGGAGTTTGTTTTCATTTTCGGCATATTCGTTTTAATTAAAATTAATATTAGCCAGCTTAAAGGTAGAAAGCCTTTGACCTATAAGCTGATTGGTCTCGCAAAAACATGTTCAGCCGCCAAAAACACGACTGACATGGTGGGATCGGCAGGGATCGAACCTGCGACCAAGACGTTATGAGCGTCCTGCTCTAACCGCTGAGCTACAATCCCCCTTTTGATAAATGCCAGCAAATTACCAACAAAAACCTTTGCGAGAATGCGAAAAAATAAATTCCCCGCACTTTTCCCTTGCACTTTATTTTTTTAGCGAAATAAAGGGAAGCCTCCAATCATAAAGCCCATTTTTATTTTTTGCAAGCATTTTACTATTTCTGGAATATGAAACAAAATCCTGATTATCGCTATAGAAACACTGGCGACAAAAATTATAACGAAGATTTATATCGTTTTTGTGTTGAAAGTTGGGGGAAGGCAGTTGTTGAAAAAAGCAAGCAGCTTTTGCAGCGCAACGACTTGGCCTCTTTGAGAGAGACAATAAGCTTGCTACAAGATTCTTTGAAAATTTATGAAAGAAAGAGTCTGGCAAACGTTGAAAAGCCTCAGCAGCGTCAATATGAAGAAGCGCAAGCAGCAAAATGGCAAGCGGAACTTGGCGACCTGCAAAATGCTTTGCGCCAACAATCGCAAAAAATTGATGAGGATGTCCTTAGATCATTCAACCCCCTGCTGGCTTTGATGGATATTTTGGACAATTCTTCTTTTTCAACTCCGGCCGACAAATTGCGCAATGTGGCACGAGATTTTTATGAAGAGAATCCGCCAGCGCCGCAAGATGTAGATTTTGAGTTTGCAAAAAATGTTTTGCAAAAAATTATCGTCGAAATTGATCCCGAAACTTTGAAAGAATTTTTTAATAAATATAACGCGCCCGCTATTCAAGAGGCGTCTATGGGAGGAGGACTAAGGGGCGCCAAGCTCAATTTGAACAGCCTAACCTTAGACAATTTTCTTGTCTTGCTGCATAATTGCGGCTCTCCAGAAAATCGCTTTGCGACAGCCAAGGATGTTGTTAATGAGAGTAGAGATTCGCTTACTGCAGTTCGAATTTCTTTAGAGGAAAGCCTTGCGGCGATGCAAAATTTGCCAGAAGATAGGCCTTCTAGCGTTGCAACTGTAGATGATGATGAAGATGAAGATCTCCCGCTGCTTGTTGCAATTAGAGGGCTTCAACAGCGGGAAGATGGAGACCTCGCCCCGCGCACCCAGCCAGCAAGCCCGCAGCCGGCAGATTTACAAAACAACGGGGCGGGGCCCGACACAAGGCCCGCCAGCCCCGAGGCAGCAGCTGCAAATAACGGCCAAGGCCCTACAATCACAAGGCTTTAGAGCTATTTCTTGGCAACGCCAACCAAAGCCGGACGAATCAAGCGATCGCCAATTGCATAGCCGGCTTGCACCACCTGCACCACTTCGCCCTCTTCTTTGTCGCTTTGAATCTGCGCAATTGCTTCGTGAAAATTGTGATCGAATTTTTCGCCAAGGGGATAGATTCTTTTCACCTGATTTTTCTCAAGAATTTTGATTAATTCTTTTTTGGTCATATCCACCGCATCCGCGAAATGCTTGATTTCTGGGCTTTCGTTGATTTTGTCTTTTGGCGCATTGTCGCAAACCAAAAAGAAAGTTTCAATTGGCAAAACAAGCTCAGAAACAAAGTTTGAGATTGAATATTTGCTGGCTTTTTCAAGCTCTTCGCGCGATCTGCGCCTTGTGTTTTCAAGCTCTGCAAGTGTGCGCAGCAATTGATCGTTTGTTTTGCTGAATTTTTCTTCTAGCTCAACAATTTTTTGCTCTAAAACATTGCTCGCAAGCCCTTCTGCTTCATCTTGCGCCCCATTTTTGGTTGCAGCATTTTCTTGTTCTTGATTATTTTTTTCTTCTGACATTTTGATATTTTTTTGATGTTTTCTTGATATTTTTTCTAGCGTTTTTAAAATAAATTTGCCGAAAAACGCCGCAAATATTGACTCGCCTTGCAATATAATGCCAAAGCAAAAAAATACAAGAGTTGCTTTATTTCTTTTTTGGTTTTATATTTACACCTTCATTTTTTTTAAAAAACTAATTCAAAACATGTCAGACAGAATTGTTGAATCAGCCAATTATTTGGTGCCAATGGTTATTGAGCAAACTGCTCGTGGCGAAAGATCGTTCGATATTTATTCGCGCCTTTTGAAAGAAAGAATTATTTTTCTATCAGGCCCAGTCAATGATCACGTGTCTTCGCTGATTGTAGCGCAGTTGCTTTTCTTGGAATCGGAAGATCCAAAAAAGGATATTTTCTTTTATATCAACTCACCCGGAGGCATTGTCACGTCTGGTTTGGCGATGTATGACACTATGCAATATATCAAACCTGATGTTGCAACTTTGTGCATTGGACAAGCGGCTTCTATGGGCTCGCTGCTTTTGACTGCTGGCGCTGCTGGCAAAAGATATTGTTTGCCAAATTCGCGCATCATGATCCATCAGCCATCTGGGGGCTATCAAGGTCAAGCCACTGATATCGAAATTCATGCGCAAGAAACTTTGGCGTTGAAACGTCGTTTGAACGAAATCTATGCCAAACACACTGGTCAAAAGCTTTCTGTGATTGAAAAATCAATGGAGCGCGACAATTTTATGTCGCCTGAAAAAGCGAAAGAATTTGGCATCATTGACGAAGTTATTGAAAAAAGACCAGAAAAATCTGACAAAAAAGAAGAAACTAAATAATGAAAAAAGACAATAATCAACCTCACGATTTAAGCTGCTCATTTTGCGGCAAAAACCAAGGCGAAGTCAAAAAACTTATCGCTGGACCAACGGTTTTTATTTGCAACGAATGTATTGGGCTTTGCACCGACATTTTGCGCGAAGACAACAAAAAGTCGCCATTGAAGCGCGAAGACGGCTCTAAGCCAACTCCGCAAGACATCATCAAAATTTTGGACGATTTTGTTATCGGCCAAGAATATGCCAAAAAAGTTTTGGCGGTGGCGGTTTATAACCACTACAAGCGTATCGATTCAATCAACACCATGACTTCTGACGGCGTTGAACTCAACAAATCAAACATCTTGATGATTGGGCCCACTGGCTGCGGCAAAACTTTGCTGGCACAAACTTTGGCGCGCATTTTGGATGTGCCTTTCACTATGGCTGATGCCACGTCTTTGACTGAAGCAGGCTATGTTGGTGACGACGTTGAAAACATCATTGCGCGCTTGTTGCAATCTGCCAATTATGACATCGAAAAAACGCAGCGCGGTATTGTTTATATCGACGAAATTGACAAAATTGCCCGCAAATCTGAAGATGGCGCCAGAACGCGCGACATCTCGGGCGAAGGCGTGCAGCAAGGCTTGCTAAAAATTATCGAAGGCACTGTTGCCTCAGTTCCAACTCAACCAGGAAGAAAAACTTCGCAGCAAGAATATGTGCAAGTTGACACGCGCAACATTTTGTTTATCTGCGCTGGTGCGTTTTCTGGTTTGGAAAAAATTATTATTTCTCGCGGCAAAGGTTCTGCTATGGGCTTTGGTGCTGATATTCGCAGCAAAGATGACGCCGACAAAAAAGATGTTTTCAAAGAAGTTGAGCCAGAAGATTTGATCAAATTTGGCCTAATTCCAGAATTGGTTGGACGCTTGCCAGTTATAGCTCCACTTGAAGGATTGACCGAAGATGATTTGGTGCGAATTCTTGTTGAGCCAAAAAATTCTATCGTGCATCAATATCAAAAATTATTCAGCCTCGATAAAGTTGAACTAAATTTTGAAAATGACGCTATTCGTGAAATTGCAAAACGCGCAATTGAGCGAAAAACCGGCGCTCGCGGGCTTCGTGCAATCACTGAAAACATTCTTCTTGAAACAATGTTTGATGTGCCTTCCAAGAAAAACGTCAAGTCGGTTAAGGTGACTAAAAAAACGGTTACTGATGCTGCGCCAACTGAAATTGAAACGCTTTCTAAAGAAGAAGAAAAGAAGCGCGACGAGAGCTCTATTGGCTTGATTAAAAGCGAAGCTAAAGCTTAGTTATTAATACGGATGTCTTTTTTTGTAATGGTTTAGAATATTGCTCCGCCCCTACGGCAAACCTTTTTTTAAGCCTCGTCGGCTTAAAAAAAGCTAAGCGGGGCTACGCAATATTCTAAACCATTACAAAAAAAGACTATCTCGGTTGGTTTTTCCTTTTTGATCTTATTTTATCGACGCTTAATTTCTTATAACACTTTTATCTCTAGCGCGTGCAGGCCTTTTTCAAACTCATTTTGCAAAATGCGG
>CAYPUN010000002.1:19324-44927 GCA_964413985.1 uncultured Rickettsia sp.
CACTTTTATCTCTAGCGCGTGCAGGCCTTTTTCAAACTCATTTTGCAAAATGCGGTTCACTTTTTGGTGCGCCGCAACACGCGACAAACCTTTTAAAATCGCGGCTTCCACAACAATTGCAAAATGCGTTTCCATCGTGCCATTATCTCCCAAATGACCTTTGTGCAAATAAGAATTATTCTTCACCTGCAAAAAACTTGGCTGCAATTCGTCGTTTAATTTTTTATAAATTCTTTCTTCCATCTGTTAATAAGTTGTTAATAACTTTTGCTTTATAAACATTTCACAATTTTTCAAAAAATCTATCAAATCTATTAACATTTTTACTAACAAACAACTATGCTGTTGATAAGTTTTTTGCAAAAAATAAACTGTTAATAACTTTTAATAAATTCAACAAAATCAAATTTCTATAAAAAAATATCTGTTAATAATTTTGTGAATAAATAATAATAAAATAATTCACAACACTATAATAATTATCATAATAAATGAATAAAATATTTAATATTATTAATAAAAAAGAAATTCCTTCAACCCCACCAATTTGGATTATGCGACAAGCTGGTCGTTATTTGCCAGAATATCGTGAAATTAGAAGTGGGGTTAGCAATTTTTTGGATTTGTGTTATAACTCGCAATTGGCTTCAGAAGTGACTCTGCAGCCAATTAGAAGATTTGATTTTGATGCAGCGATTATTTTTTCAGACATATTGGTGATTCCACATGCACTTGGTGTTGATGTGAAATTTGTCAAAAATGAAGGGCCTGTTTTGCAAAAAACTTCTTCACTGGATGATTTAAAAAAAATGCAAGTTGATAATGTTGAAAAACATTTGCAGCCAATATTTTCAACGCTTGAGCTTACAAAAAAACAATTAGCAGCAGATAAAACATTGATTGGATTTTCTGGTTCTCCTTGGACTTTGGCTTGTTATATGGTTGAAGGCGGCGGGTCAAAAAATTTCGATTTAGTGAAAAGAGCGGCGCTTGAAAATGAAGAATTTTTTTCAAAGTTGATTGAAATTTTAACCGTCAGCGTGGCGCGCTATTTGATTGCGCAGATCAATCATGGTGCAGATGTTGTGAAGCTTTTTGATTCTTGGGCCGGGGTTTTGTGTGAAAAAGATTTTCAAAAATGGGTGATTGAGCCGACGAAAAAAATTATTGCGCAGGTGAAAAAAGTTCATCCAAATGTTCCGGTGATCGCATTTCCAAGGGGTTGTGGCACTTTGTATGAAAATTTTGCGGCACAAGTTGATTGTGATGTTTTGGCAATTGATCAAAATTTATCGAAGAAATTTGTTGTGGATATTTTGCAAAATAAACATAATAAAATTATTCAAGGAAATATGGATAATCAGCTTCTGGCCTTTGGTTCTAAGGCGGCGATAAAAAAAGAAGTTGAAGAGATTTTAGAAAAATTTGGCAAAAAACCTTTTATTTTCAATCTTGGCCACGGAATTTTGCCAGAAACTCCAATTGAAAATGTTGAGCTGGTTGTTAGAACGGTTCGTGGATTGTGATTGATTTTTATATTGAGGTTGTTCAACAAAAAATAAAATGTAAAGTTTAATTGACAAACAAAAAACGTAAAGTAAACTTTACATAGTAAACACTACAAAAAACCTGTTTTTACATGATAAATATTGAAATTTTAGAATTGTCAAATGGCAAGAAGCCTTTTGATATATGGCTTTATAAGATTAAAGATAAAAATATTAAAGATATTATATACGCCAGACTTGATAGGGTGGAAAATGGAAATTTTGGTGATTTTAAATATCTTGGAGATGAAATTTATGAATTAAAATTTGCAATTGGAATAAGAATTTATTTTGCAAAAATAAAAAATAGTTTAGTGATATTGTTGTGCGTAGGCGATAAATCAAGCCAAAAAAGAGATATTGAAAAAGCAAAAAAATATTGGCAAGAAAACAAAGAAATATATGAAAAAACACACTAACAAAACTCAAAAAAAAGCTCGTGGTATAAAATGGGATGATTTTGTTGTTGAAGACTTTAAAAAAGACAAAGAATTTGCACAGCTCAGAATCAAATCCGAGTTGAAGGAGTTTCAAAAAACTGGCGATGCAACCTATTTGCTCACCAATCTAAACCGCTATGCCAAAGCTTTTGGATTCACTAATTTAGAGCATGAAACGGGAATTTCGCGTCAAGCGTTATATTCAATTTTAAACGGAAAATCAATTCCGAGGCTTGATACGATGTGGTTGATTTTAAAAGCACTGGGCTATACATTTTCATTCAAACAAATTAAAAAATCGGCAAAATGAAATTTCAACTACCTTATCTCGACGCGGTTTCTTCAAACAAAAAAACTCTTTTTACAAATGCGCGCATAATTGACGCGGCTTCGGGCTATGATCAAAAAGGGAATTTGTTGGTGATTGGTGATAAAATTGCTGATTTTGGTGCAAATGTTGAAGCGCCAGCAGATGCTGAGGTTGTTGATTGCAAGGGCCATGTTTTGACAGCGGGGTTGATTGATATTCAGGTGCATTTTCGTGATCCTGGGCAAACTCACAAAGAAGATTTGGCGTCGGGAAGTAAGGCGGCTGTAGTTGGCGGCGTCACAACTGTTGTGTGTCAGCCAAACACTTCACCAACATTGGATTCAGTTTTGACATTCGAATATTTGCGCCTAAAAGCTCGCGAAACTGCTTATTGCAACGTTCGCGCTTATGGTTGCATCACCAAAGGCATGAAGGGCGAAGAGTTGGCAGATATGCAAAGTTTGAAAGAGGCTGGGGCTGTTGGGTTCACCGACGATGGTTTGCCGGTGATGAACGCCAATGTTATGCGCCGCGCTTTTGAATATTCGAAAAATTTGGGTGTGGTGATTGCGCAACATGCAGAAGATCTGAATCTCACAAATAAAGGCTGTATTAACGAAGGTAGAGTGTCATTAGAACTTGGGGTGCGTGGAATTCCAAATATTTCGGAAAGTGTGATTGTAGAGCGAGATTTGGCGATTTTAGAGGCAATTGGTGGAAGATATCACCTGCTTCATGCGTCAACTAAAGAATCGGTTGATGCGATTCGTCGTGCCAAAGATAAAGGCTTGCAAGCCACGGCCGAAGCGTCACCGCATCATTTTTTGTTGACTGACGAGCAAGTTTTGAAAAGCGGAACCAATGCAAAAATGAATCCGCCTTTGAGAAGTGAGGCAGACCGCCAAGCCTTGATAGACGGGCTTAAAAGTGGGGTGATTGATGCAATTGCAACAGATCATGCGCCGCACGACGAAGCGTCAAAAAACAAGCCGCTTGAAGAAGCAACGTTTGGAATTGTGGGCGTTGAGATTATGCTGCCACTAAGTTTGAAGCTTTATCACGATGGAATTTTAACCTTGCCACAATTGCTTGCCAAGATGACTTGCAACGCTGCGCGCATCATAAATTTTGACGGCGGTGTTATCAAAAAAGGCGCCAGAGCAGATTTGACGCTGATCGATCTTGATCATGAATGGACAATCAAAAATGCTGAGCTGCACTCAAAATCAAAAAATTCGCCCTTTGATGGGTTTAAGGTGAAAGGTCGTGCGGCTATGACTGTTGTGGGTGGGAAGGTGGTGTTTGCGTTGTAAAAATTAATTTAGATCGAGAATGATTGCGCAAAGAAAAAAAATATCAGAAAAAAAAGCTAAGGATTTAATATTTGCTTTAACAAGATATGGAGATCATCAGAATAGAGAACATAGCGATACATTAGACAAAAAACAGGTAGAAAAGTGGCTATTGTTAAATTCTAACTATAGAAATTTTGAAAAACTTGTTGAGGATGTTAGAGTGTGGGGTACTACAGTTCCATGTGTTGAAGGAAACTTTATAGTTGGTGAATTTTTTGTAGGTAGTAATTCTAAAAATATAAAAACACAGATTATCGATAAATCCAATGGAAGAATAATTTCAGAACTAAATGGAAGTGGCGTTATTAATCAAAATGATTGTCAAACAACTTTTTTATTAGCTCTTGATTCAAGAAATAAAGCAATTCAACTTCAAAGTATTAAACATGTTCAATGGTCAATAACACAGGGAATTTCAGCAATTGATGCTTATATAGATAATATATCATCAAGTTATAATCAGTTAAATAAAAATGATCAATTAATAGACAGCTTTCAAAATAAAATATCTCGTGAGGATAAGTTTAAAAATTGGATTCCTAAAATTACTGGCGGAAAAAAATTTGATCTAGTTGGTGCGGCTTACCAAAAATTAATATGTCTTGAACAAATTAGAAACGACGGAGCTGTGCATCCAAAAGGTTTATATGGCAATAGAAGCAATGAAGATTTAGCAAAAGATCTTAATAATTTTAGAGATGGTATATGTAGAGTTCTTTTTGATTTGCATGCTTTATTTGAAAAAAAAATATTTAGAGATTTAATTAGGTCGTGTTATATGCCAGATATATATTGTGAATAGCTAATAAGTTTCTTTGGCGATAACGCTTAAATCTAACTCCCTCCCTCATGTCAATTATAACGCCAATCTACGCTGCCATACTCGCAATAATCTTTGTCGCGCTCAGCTTGCGCATAATAAAAACAAGGCGGCAGAATAACATTTCTCTTGGGGATGCGGCAAACACAAAGCTGCAGCGCGCAATAAGGGCGCAGGGTAATTTTGCCGAATATGTTCCGCTGGCTTTAATTTTGCTTGGCTATGTAGAAATTTTGCAATACCCGCAAGCCTTGCTGCACGCGCTTGCAGCAAGTTTGGTGCTTGGAAGACTGTTGCATGCTTGGGGCATTAGCAATGAAAAAGAAAATTTTAAATTTCGTGTTGCGGGAATGATGTTGACTTTTGTGGTTTTGCTTGGTTCAAGCGCGTTGATTTTGCTGCAAAAAATATTATTGTAATCAATGATTTTGCTGCGATATATAGAAAATTATCAAGAAGAAGAAAAATCAAATGAGAAGTGTAAATGAAAAATAAAATTCCAAAAATTCTTATCATTGCCGGCTCTGACCCCAGTGGTGGAGCGGGCTTGCAGGCTGATATAAAAGTTGCAACTGCGCACAAAGTTTATGCGGGGGCGGTTGTTGCGTGTTTGACGGCGCAAAGCACAGTGGGCGTTGCGGGGGTTTTTAATCCGCCGGTTGATTTTTTGCGCACACAGCTGGAGACGGTTTTGCAAGATATTGAATTTGATACGATAAAAATTGGGATGCTGGGAACGTCTGCAATTGTTGATTGCGTGGCTGATGTGCTTGCTGTGAAGGCTGCGAGAATTCCGCTGATTCTTGACACGGTTATGGTTGCAACTTCGGGCGATTTGTTGCTGGAGGAAAATGCTGTGGAGGCGCTCAAATCAAGGCTGGTGAAGGGTGCATTTTTGGTGACTCCCAACGTTGACGAAGCGCAAATTTTGGCGCAGATGAAAATAAATTCGGTTGATGATATGTGGGCTGCAGCCTTAAAAATCAAGGCTTTGGGGGCTCGAAATGTTCTTGTTAAAGGCGGGCATTTGAGAGGCGATGGCAAGCAAATCACCAATATTTTGCTTGATGAAAAAGGTGGGCGCCATGTTATAAAAAACAAAAAACTTGCAATTGAAAAAATCCGCGGAACTGGATGCAGCTTGGCTTCGTCAATTGCATGCAATGTTGCAAAAAAAATGGATTTGGCCAAGGCGGTTAAAAAATCTAATCGATATATTTATAAATCCATTGTTGATTTTTTGAGTGTTGGCAAGGGCAGCAAGGTGCTGAGGCATTGGTGATGTAGTGTTTTTGGGCCTCGCGCCTTAAAGATTGCTTAAAGTTAGTGAATTTAAAAACAATCTGGATAATGTTCTGGTTATTGTTAATTCGATATTTATATAAAATTAACCAAAAAAAATTCAAGTAGCAAAAATAAAAATGACAAAAATAACCCCAATAATTCTATCTGGTGGGTCAGGAACTCGCTTGTGGCCTTTGTCACGAGCTTTAAACCCAAAACAATTTTTAAGCTTTTTTGAAAAAAATTCTTTATTTCAAGACACGGTTTTGCGCGTTAAAAATGACAAAAGTTTTTACGAGCCAGTGGTGATTTGCAATAGCGAACACCGTTTTATTGCCGCTGAGGCCTTGCTGGGTGTGGATTCGAAGGCAAGTGCAATTATTCTTGAGCCAGAGGGTCGCAACACCGCACCAGCAATTGCAATTGCCGCTTTTGAGGTTTTGAAAAAAATGGGCGAGGCAAATGATGTTATGTTGGTGATGCCGTCGGACCATATAATCAAAGATTCCGCAGCGTTTTTTGCGGCAATTGAAGAAGCAAAAAAAATCGCCGTGCAAGATTTTCTTATCACTTTTGGAATTGTGCCAAATGCCCCAGAAACAGGCTATGGCTATATCAAGCAAGGCAAAAAAATTGCACAAAATGATGGATTTTTGGTTGAAAAATTTATCGAAAAGCCAAACAAAGAAGCGGCCGAAAGCCTTGTGGCGCAAGGGGGATATTTGTGGAATAGTGGAATTTTTATGTTTCGCGCCTCAATTTATTTGGCAGAGTTAAAAAAGCTCGATCAAAAAATTTATGATGCTTGCGAAGCGGCTTATAGCAAGGCTTCGCGCGATTTAGATTTTGTGCGTCTTGACGAAGAATCTTTCAAAAGCTCGCCAAATATTTCAATTGATTATGCGGTGATGGAAAAACTGGCAAGTGCTGAAAAAATTGCCGTAGTGCCGCTTGATGCAAGCTGGGACGATGTTGGCAACTGGGATGCAATTGCCAAAAATTCGCCGCAAGATGGCAGCAAAAACAGTTTTCTTGGCGAGGTGATCGCGCTTGACAGCAAAAATTGCTATATCAACTCGCAAGCGGGAATGGTTGCGGCTGTAGGCTTGCAAGACCTTGTGATTATAAATTTGAAAGATGTGGTTTTGGTGGCCAACAAAAATAATGCGCAGGATGTGAAGAAAATTTATGAAATGTTGAAAGAAAAAAAGCGCGAAGAATGCAACTCGCACACCAAGGTGCTGCGGCCTTGGGGCAGCTATGAAACTTTGGACGAAGAAAATGGTTTTAAGGTGAAGCGCATTGTGGTGAAGCCGCAAGCGGCACTTTCTTTGCAAATGCATCACAAGCGTGCAGAGCACTGGATTGTAGTGCGAGGCGAGGCTTTGGTGACATGCGAAGACGAAAAATTTATTCTGCATGAAGGTGAATCAACTTTTATTCCGCTTGGCAAAAAACATCGCCTTGAAAATAAAGGTGCGCAGAACCTTGAAATTATTGAGGTGCAGACGGGTGGCTATCTTGGCGAAGATGACATTGTGCGCTTTCAAGATATTTATGGTCGCTAGGCGCTGTAAAAAAAGCACTAAAATTGTCAAAATCTGAATATTAAAACCTTTGTTAACGGCGCCAAAAATGAGAAATTTTTTAATTTTTTTACAGCAAGAATTATTTTATAGCGGCAAAAATTTTAGTAAATTTCTGCAAAATATTTTGTTTTTTCTAATTTGCTGTTTTGTTTTTTTGATGTTGATGCAAGGGCTGCAAGGCCAAGAGAACAAAGAGCTCTTCGTGCAGATGATAATTTGGATTTCGCTTTTATTTGCTACTTTTTTTTCAAGTTCTGAAATTTTGCAGGAAGATTTTAAAGATGGCACGCTTGAGCAGATGATAATTTTTTGCGAAAATTTTGAAGTTTATATCGCCGCAAAAATGCTGGGTGCGTGGCTGATTTTTGCTTTGCCGATAATTTTAATTTCGCCGTTGTTGATGATTATGATTGGCTTTGAGGGCTCTCAGATCAAGGATTTGACTAGTGCGATGATTTTTGCTAGCTTGTCGATTAGTTGTGTTTCTTCTTTTTGTGCGGGCTTTAGTGTGATGAATAATCGCTCGCCGTTGTTGGCGATTTTGGCTATGCCGCTGTTGATTCCGGTGTTGTTATTGTCTTTTGCGCTTAGTGTGAAATTGTTGGTGGGGGTTGCGGTGTTTTTGGGGGTGCTTTCGGTTGTTGGGTTGGCGAAGGTTGTGAAGCTGGTGGTGGAATGATGTTTGGAGAGGGGTTCTTGTTTTCGGATATCGTATTAATTTAAAGATTGGCTTGTCGATACTACTTCGCCCCTTGAGACAGTGGCGCGCCAAAACTCGGTTCGAAGCAGTATCGACAAGCCAATCTTTAAATTAATACGATATCCTTTTCACGAGATCCTTTGCTTTTGCGAGGTCTTTTCAGGAGTTCTTTTTTTGGAAAAAACTGCCCCTTTCCCCCTGCGGAGTTATGAATTCTTAAACTCAATCAAAACTTGTCCAACGCCGGCAGATTCGCCTTCGGCAAACTTAATTTTGTCGATGATGATATCGTGATCGGTGCGAATGATGTTTTCCATTTTCATAGCTTCAATAATCACAAGCTCTTGGCCGGCTTTCACCTCTTCGCCTTCTTTCACTTTGAAGCGCACAATTTTGCCGGTGATTGGTGAAGTTAGATTTTTTGGCTTGGCATTTTTCTCGATTTTTGGCATGAATTTTGTCAATTCTGCGGTGCGCGGCGAATAGACATTTACAAATGCATCTGATCCAGAATATTGCAGCAAATAGCCGCCAGTGTTGTTGTTTTCGCGAATTTTTACGCCGATATTTTTGCCATTAACTTGGCCGCGGAAAAGTTTTTCGCCTTGAATCCAAGATGATTCGAGAGTGATTTCTTGGCGATCGCATTCAAGCTTGATGTGGTCGTGAGCGCGCTCCAAAACATCAACCAAGAACGATTGCTCGTCGATAATCACCACCCAGCGATCAGAAATTTGTTTTTCGCGATTGCTCAAGCGACCAGTCATACGGCCGTTGCGTTCATAGTTGCGAAGAAAAATATGCATCGCACTTGCAATCAAAACTTGCGTGGCTGAAGAATCGAGCTCGTTGCCGGCAAAGCCTTTTGGAAATTCTTGTTTGATAAACGCAGTTGAAATGTCGCCGCTGACGAATTTTTCGTTGCGCATGATTGTTTCAAGGAAGCTGATATTGTGTGACACGCCGCCAATTGCAAAGCTGCCAAGGGCATGGCGCATATGTTCAATTGCTTCGTTACGATTTTTGCCATAAGAGCAAAGTTTGGCGATCATGGCGTCATAAAACATGCTGACTTCGCCGCCTTCATACACGCCCGAGTCAACGCGCACATGGTCGCTTTCTTCTGGCTCGATATATAAATTGATGCGACCCGATGATGGCAAGAAACCGCGCGAAGGGTCTTCGGCGTAGATGCGCGACTCGATCGCCCAGCCTTTTAATTTTACGTTTTCTTGCTTGATTGGCAATTTTTCGCCAAGGGCAACGCGAATCATCAGCTCAACAAGGTCTAGGCCGGTGATGAGTTCTGTGACTGGATGCTCAACTTGCAAGCGCGTGTTCATCTCAAGGAAATAAAAATTCTTATCTTTGTCCATGATATATTCGATGGTGCCAGCTGAAAAATAGCCCACTTTTTTTGCAAGCGCGATCGATTGCGCATACATTTTTTGGCGCGTTTTTTCGTCAACAAACGAGCTTGGCGCTTCTTCGATAACTTTTTGGTTGTGGCGTTGGATCGAGCATTCGCGCTCCCCCAAGCAGATTATGTTGCCAAGCTTATCGCCCAAAATTTGAATTTCGATGTGGCGCGGATTTTCGATAAATTTTTCGATAAAAATGCGATCATCTGAAAAGCTGTTGCGCGCTTCATTTGAGGCCGACATAAATGCTTCAGCCATTTCGTCTTTTTTATAAACAATGCGCATACCTTTTCCACCGCCGCCAGCAGAGGCTTTGACCATAACTGGGAAGCCAATTTTTTCGGCAATTTGTGCGGCTTCGGCAGCGTCTTTGATGATTCCCATATCGCCGGGAACCGTGCTCACATTTGCTTCGAGAGCGATTTTCTTTGATTCAATTTTGTCGCCCATTGCTTCGATTGAATGCACAGAAGGGCCCACGAAGATTACTCCCGCCTTCTCTAGCGCAATTGCAAAATTGCGATTTTCGGACAAAAATCCATAACCGGGATGCACCATGGTGGCGCCGGTTTTTTTGACGGCGGCAAGAATTTTGTCGACATTGAGATAGCTTTGTGAAGATGGCGAATGCCCGATATTAACGGCTTCGTCGGCCATTTGCACAAAAAGTGAATTGGTGTCGGCATCAGAATAAACCGCGACAGTCTTGATTCCAAGAAGGCGGCAAGTTTTGATGATGCGGCAAGCGATCTCGCCACGATTGGCGATCAATAATTTGTGTCCAGATATTTTCGTTGACATGGTTAAACGATTTTTATTAGATTAAGGCGCTATTTTGCCTTATCTAAAGACAAAAATCAATCAATTTGCTTGATTGGCTCTGAGCGCAGTCCCAGAGCGGCCAAAACACATAAACAGCGATGTTAAATTTTTTTTCACCTTATATTCGATTAATGCGGGCGGATAAGCCGGTTGGAACGTTGCTGTTGCTGCTTCCATGCTGGTTTGGGGTTTTTTTGGCGAATCATTCTGGGGGTTCGTCGCAATGGCATTTTTTGCTTTTATTTGCCGCGGGAGCCTTTGTGATGCGCTCTGCAGGCTGTGTCGTGAATGACATTTTTGATCGCAAATTTGACCAGAAAGTGGCGCGCACCAAAAATCGACCTTTGGCGAGTGGTGCAATAAAACTGCCGCAAGCGTTGATTTTGCTGGCGTTGCTGCTTGTTGCGGGGTTTTGGATTTTGCTGCAATTTAATATTTATGTTATTGCTTCTGGCTTTGTGGCCGTTGGGTTGGCGGCGTGCTATCCTTTGATGAAAAGAGTCACTTTTTATCCGCAAATTTTCTTAGGAATCGCTTTTAATTATGGTATTTTAATGGCTAATTTGCAGTTGAAAGAAAATATCGACGAACCCGCGCTGCTACTATATCTAGCCTGCATCATCTGGACGTTAATTTATGATTCAATTTATGCCTTTCAAGACATTGAAGATGACTTGAAAATCGGTGTAAAATCAAGTGCGATAATTTTAAAAAAATATCCAAAACAGATTTTGCTAAGCCTTGCGGTTGTAATGTTTGCGCTGATTTATAAAGTTGCGGTTTTGGCAGGTTTGGCAGCGCATAATTTTATTTTTTTAGCCATAGCATTTTTTTATTTAGTCGCTATAATTTTCAAAACCAACTATAGCAACGGACCCTCGTGTCTCAAGGCTTTTCAAGAAAATTTTTTAGTTGGATTGCTAATTTTATTCGCACTAATTTAAAATAAATGAAAATTGGTTTGCTTGGCGCAAGCTTTAATCCAGCGCATCTAGGGCATTTATATATCAGCAATTTGGCGCTAAAAAAATTGGGGCTCAACCAAGTTTGGTGGTTTATAAATGATAACCCGCTTAAAGATCAGGCCGCTTATAAGCCTTATGAATCAAGGCTTGAGGGCTGCGAACAGATTTTGCAAAATCATCCCAAAATAAAAATAAAAAATATTTTTCGTGAGTGTATATACACCTATGATTTGGTGCAAAAACTCAAAAAAAAATATCCGCAGGCGAAATTTTATTTTATTATTGGGGCTGATAATTTAGAAAATTTTCATCGGTGGAAAAATTTTAAAAAATTGTTGGGGCTGGTTGAGTTTGTGGTTTTTTCGCGCGAGGGCTATGTGGCTAGAGCCAACGCCAACAAGGCTATACAGCTTTATAAAAAAATGCGTGAAACAAAAGGTGAAATGAAGAAAGTGGGGAAAACGAATAAGGTGGAAACCAAAAATAATTTGCCGAAAATTTCAATAATGCGCAATAAAAATTATGATATTTCGTCAACCAAATTGCGCCAATTGCAAAAATAATTTATGTTTATAGTTGATAGCCATTGCCATTTAGATTTGCTTGAAAAGCAAAATTTTAATATTGATGAAATTGTTGCAAACGCAGATGCGGCGCAGGTTAAGCTGCTGCAAACAATTTGCACCTATCCATCAAAAATTGACGAGCTTTTGCAATATACAAAAAAATATAGCAATGTTTATGCTTCGCTTGGGCTGCATCCGTGCAATGTTGAGGCGGAAGGAATTGATGCGGCGAAGTTGCTAGAAATATGCGCCGCGCACAACAAAATCATAGGCTTGGGCGAAACTGGGCTTGATTATTTTCATCAGCCTTTTGACAAAAATAAGCAAAAAAAGTTTTTTGTTGAACATATCAAAGCCGCGCAAATCAACGATCTGCCGGTGATTATTCATTCTCGTGATGCGGACGATGACATGGCAGAAATTTTGCAATCTGAGCAAAAAAATAAAAACTTTCCGGCGTTGCTGCATTGTTTTTCAAGTGGGGAAGCCTTGGCGCGCAAGGCTTTGGACATGGGCATTTATATTTCAATTTCAGGAATTGTCACTTTTAAAAACGCCGCGCAATTGCAAGAAATTGTCAAATTTGTGCCACTAGAAATGATGCTTGTTGAAACCGATTCACCTTATTTGGCGCCAATGCCACATCGCGGCAAAACCAATCAGCCAGCCTTCACCAGTCACGTTGTAGAATTTGTGGCGCAGCTCAAAAATGTGACAAAAGAAGAGGTGGCGCAAAAAACTACCGAGAATTTTTTGCGGATTTTTAAGCGCGTGCCAGGGATCTAAATTATTGACCCGAGAGAAGGTTTGCAAATATTAAGTGTTTTGTCACAAGGCTTAAACACTCACAACGAAATGAAATCTTTGAGTGAAGGGTCTATAAATCTTAAGCGTTTTGAGGCTCTTTAAAATCTCCCAAAAACCCGCCAATTTGCGCACTATAAAGCTTTTTATAAACTCCATTTTGTGCTAGAAGCTGTTGGTGCGAGCCATCCTCAACAATTTTACCATTGTCAAAAACCAAAATGCGATCCATATTTTGCAAAGTTGAAAGACGATGCGCAATAATTAGTGCAGTTTTGTTTTGCATCAATTCTTGCAAGCTGTCCTGAATTAGGTTCTCGGTGATTGAATCGAGTTGCGAAGTGGCCTCATCCAAAATCAAAATTGGTGCATTTTTCAAAAAAGCGCGTGCAATTGCAATTCGTTGACGTTGGCCGCCAGACAGCTTAATTCCTCGCTCGCCAACAAGTGCATCATATTTTTCTGGTAGCTTTTCGATAAATTCGTGAGCATGCGCTTTTCTTGCCGCAGCAATGATTTCGTCGCGCGAAGCACCATCTTTGGCATAGGCAATATTTTCATAAAGCGAGCGATGAAACAAAGTTGGCTCTTGCGGAATCAGGCCAATTGCGGCTTTAAGTGAGCCTTGCGTGACATCGGCGATGTTTTCATCTCCAACCAAAATGCGCCCAGAATTCACGTTAAAATTGCGCAAAATCAAATTGATGAAGGTTGATTTGCCGCTGCCAGAATGTCCAACCAAGCCAACGCGTTGACCGGCTTCGATGGTTATAGATTGGTCGGTAAAAAATTTTAATTGGCCCATCACCTCTGGCGCAATAGTTGCTTGACCAATCAGGCCAAAGTCAATGTTTCTAGGGCTTGGCTGCGGTTTTTTGTCATAAGAAAAATTTACATTTTCAAAGACAATTTTGGCGGCATCTTCAATTTTAAGGCTCTTGGCGCCCGCCACATCATCAACCTCAATTTCTTGATTGACGACATTAAGCGCATATTTTACGGCGGCAAATTCTTCAACAAAGGTGCGCATTTCTTGCGTTGCCACATACATCGCATGAATCATCCACGAATTTATCGTAAACACCAAAGCGAAATCGCCAATACTCACCAGCCCTTGCGCATAAAACAGCACTAAAAAATAAATGCAAAGACCAAAATAAATTGAAAAAGTTAAGCCTTGCCAAGCAAAAAATTTTAACAAATAAAATTCACGAATTTTGGTCAGGCGAGTATATTCGTCAGAAAATTTGTTGATGCGGTCTTGCTCCTTTTTTTTGCCGTTAAAAAATTTGATGTTAGAAAAATTGCTTAAAATATCAGCCAAATTTCCTGTGACTTTTGATGATTGGTCAGAAATGTTTTTTGACATTTCTTCGGTTGATTTTGCGGCTTTTATGCCCATAAGAGCAAAAATCGCCGCCCAAATCAACAAAGCAAAGGCAAAAAATTTGTGCACAAAAAACAAGGTGAAAAATGCGATAAGCAAAGATAAGCCAACGCTGAGAAAATTGTAAATTATGACGTTGATCAAGTTGGGAGTGGAGTTGCTGATTTCCTTGATTCTGTTGACCAAAGCGCCGACAAAATTATTTTGGAAGAAATTGGTGGATTGATTGAGCAATTTTGTGGCGCAATCGTGAGTGATTTTTTTGCGCAGCAACGGCGAAAGATGCATCCAGCTATAATTTGAAAGGCGCCAAACAATGCCGGGCAAAATTGTCAGCACGATCAAAAAAATCATTGTAGGCGTTGCGTTTGCAACAACATTTTGCCTGTCGCTGGCGGCAACGGCATCAATCAGCATCTTAGAGGCATAAGGCCACAGCGATATATCAATTGCTTGATAGACAACGACAAAAAGATGGCAGGCAATATAAAATTTAAAGCTTTTGCAATTTTTGATTATAAAAGAAAATACATTTTGCTTTGGCATTTTAACCTTGTTTGTAGAGCGTTAAACCACAAAATTTATCATTTTATCTTGCACAAAAATCACTTTTTTAATTGTTTGATTTTGCAAAAATTTTGCCACGTTTTCATGGGCTTGAGCCGCGTTTTGCAAGGTTTCTTGCGATTCACCTTTTGCCATTTCAATCACGGCGCGAAGTTTTCCGCCAACTTGCACGGCAATTTTGGCGTTATCTTCTTTGATCAAATTTGCATCAAATTTTGGGAAAGCTGAGTTGGTCACAAAGCCTTTGTTTCCAAGCATTTGCCAGCATTCTTCAGCAAGATGTGGCATGATTGGAGAAAATAATAACACCAAATTATGCAACGCAAAATGCATGATTTTTTTGTCGTCTTCGCTTTTGATCGCAAATTTTTCTAATGCATTTGAAAACTCGCGGATCTTTGCAATTGCTCGGTTGAATGACAGTTTTGCAAATTCATCTTCAACATAAAAAATTGTTTTATGTGTCAATTTTATGATGGCAAGTTGCTGTTCGTTATATTTTGAAATATCTTGCAAAGCCGCGCTATCAGCTGATTGCGACGCATTTGCTATAACCAGTTTATATAAACGGTTTATATATTTCCATGCCCCATCAACACCGCTTTCCGACCATTCCAAATCTCTGGCAACTGGAGAATCAGAAAGCATGAAAAGCCGCGCCGTGTCTGCGCCATAAGCTTCAACAATGCCCGATGGTTCAACCACATTTTTCTTCGACTTACTCATTTTTTCGCTGCGCCCTTTGGTGAGGGGTTCGCGCGTTTTTTCGTGAATAAATTTACCGGGTTCAACTTCAATTGCTTCGCTTGGAAAAACCCACTCACCTTTTTGATTTTTGAAAGTGTGATGGCACACCATGCCTTGCGTGAGAAGGTTTTTGAATGGTTCGTTAAAATCTAAATAACCGCATTTGCGAAGGGCGCGCACAAAAAATCTTGAATAAAGCAAGTGTAAAACTGCATGTTCAATGCCGCCAACATATTGGTCTACTGGCAAAAATTTATTGACAACATCGTGCTCAAACGCTTTGTTTTCGGGCTGCGAAGCATAGCGTAAAAAATACCACGAGCTTTCAAAAAAAGTGTCAAAAGTGTCGGTTTCGCGAATGGCTTTTTGGCCTTTATAAGTTGTGAATTTCCAAGTTGGGTGATTGGCCAGAGGGTTGCCAAGACCAGTAAATTCAACGTCTTTTGGCAGTTCAATTGGCAGATCTTCTTCCGGAACTGGCACAATTGAGCCGTCTTCCAAATATAAAATTGGAATTGGGCAGCCCCAATAACGTTGGCGCGACACGCCCCAATCGCGCAGGCGATAGTTGATTTGCTTGGTTCCACAGCTTTTTTCTTCAGCCAGTGCAATCATTTTTTCTTTGGCTTTTTCGCAAGTGAGTCCATCTAAAAATGCCGAATTAATTATGATGCCATTTTCGAGCATAGGCTCGCGCACCTTATAAGCATTGGTTTTCGCAGGCAGTGCTGCAAGCAGCGCAGCGTTGGTCGCAACCTCATGCAGTGTAATAATTTCTTGTGGCAAATCGCTATAAATGCCAAGGTTATTCACTTCATTAAACTGCGCACGCGCTTCGTAAGCAATTTTCTCTTGTTGCGTGTTAAACTGTGCATCAACGTCTGCAGGCTTATTACCTCTGGCGTCGAGCCTAATCCATTTTTCCACTGACTTCAAATAAATTGCATTCATAGTGTGGATAATTTGGTGATCGCTTGCCTCTTCGTCAAGCATCAACAACTGGTCTGAGAAGCCGCAGGGAATCTGCATTGCGCGCATTATCGCACACAGCAAAATTGACTTGCCAAAGCAAAAACCAACGCCATATTTCAGTACTTCGCTTGCTTTTAAATATGGCCTATGTGCCTGAAACGACTCATCATCCATAGCATGAGAAATTTCATCGCGCACAAATTCATAGGCAATTTGTGCGAGTTCAATTTCATCGTCAATATTCTTCGCGCGAGTTTTTAATTTTGTCACTAAAGCCTGAATTTCGGCATGCTCAAAGTCAATTAGCGAGGTGCTGCGCAAATAATTTGGCAAAAATGCCACCACATTTTTTATCGGCAAATTATATTTTGAAGCAAACTCAAAATCGCGCTCATCATGCGCCGGGCAGCCAAAAACCGCGCCTGTGCCATATTCCATCAACACAAAATTGGCAACAAAAACTGGCAATTCTTGGGCCGAATCAAACGGGTGCGCCACCTTCAAGCCAGTATCGACGCCCTTTTTTTCTTGCGTTTCAATGGCTTGTTCACTGGTGGTGTTTTTATTGCATTCTTCAACAAATTCACCAACCGGAATATTGCCCGCAGCTGCTAAAGCAAGCGCCACAGGGTGACTGGCAGAAATGGCAATAAACGACGCGCCAAATAGTGTGTCGGGGCGGGTAGTATATATTGTTATTTTATCACTAACGCCTGCTTCCAAGCCCTTATGTTGTCTCTTGATTGCGAAATTTAGAGCTAAGCCTTCAGATTTGCCAATCCACTTCTCTTGCATTGTCAAAACGCGCTCATCCCAGCCGCCAAGATTTTTTAATTCTTGCAACAAATCTTCCGAGAAATCAGAAATTTTCAAAAACCATTGGCGTAATTTTTTCTTTTCAACCAAAGCGCCACTGCGCCAGCCGCGCCCGTCAATCACTTGCTCGTTGGCCAAAACTGTTTGATCAATTGGATCCCAGTTCACCAAAGATTCTTTTTGATAAGCCAATCCCGCCTTCAAAAAATCGAGGAAAATTTTTTGTTCGTGTTTATAATAATTGGGCAAGCAGCTAGCAATTTCGCGGCTCCAATCAATTGACAATCCGATTGTTTTTAATTCGGCGCGCATGGTCTCGATGTTTTCGAGTGTCCATTTTTCGGGGTGAATTTTATGCTGCAAGGCAGCGTTTTCAGCGGGCAAGCCAAAGGCGTCAAAGCCCATTGGATGCAGCACATTGAAGCCTTGCATAATTTTGTGACGTGCAATCACATCGCCAATTGCATAGTTGCGCAGATGTCCCATGTGAATTTTGCCCGATGGATAAGGCAACATTTCAAGCTCATAAAATTTTGGTTTGGTGGAATTTTCGTCAAATTTAAAAATTTGGGCATCATTCCAAGCCTTCTGCCATTTGGGTTCGCTCAATCTGTGATTGTAGTTTGAATATTCTTGTTTCACTGTTTTTAGAATTTATAATTTGCGCGCAATCAATAAGGGCGCTATTCTAGACGGGAGATAATGTTTTTCAATAAAAATTTACAATATATTTTCTTTCAACAATTGCGCCTTGGTATTTTTCTTGATCATCACAACGGCCGCTCCAGCAAGCACTATCAAGCTTCCACAAAATTGCATAAAAGTGATTCTTTCATCAAGCAAAATATAGCCAACCAGCATCACCGCAGGTGGCTCTAGCATCGAGATGATTGAACCTTTTTCAGATGAAATAAAGCGCAAACCTTTGGCGAAAAGTAAAATGGGCAAAGTCGTGCAAATAAGGGATAGAGCCCATAAATTGATCCACAAATCAAAAGTGCTTGGCATCGCAAGACTGTTGTCAAAATAAGCAAAAATCAGGCAAACAAAAATTCCGCCAAAACAGATGAGGAATGTTGAAAACAAAGGATCGCTGTTATTTTTTTTGCTGGCAACAACATAAAGGCTAAAAAATATCGCAGAAGACAAGGCAAGCATAAAGCCTTTCAAATCAAAGCTTGGCGACGAAATATCAACGATAAAAAATATGCCGATAAAAATTAAAGTAAGTGAAAAATAAAAAATTGGCGCAATTTTTGTGCGATAAAAAATGCGATTAAAAATGATAACACCAACAGGAAAAGTGAAAAGCAAAACCGTTGCCAAGCCAGTGCTGATATAGTTTGTCGATGAAAAATAAATTGAAGTTCCAAGAGCGTGAACAACTGATCCAATCAGCAGCAAAGACAAAATTTCGCGCGTTGAAACTTTGATTTTTTTGCCGCGCCAAATCAATATCAGAAGCAAAGTTATTGAAGCCAAAGCAAAGCGCCAAAGCATGGTGTTGTAAACCGAAAAGCCTGCGCGCATAACATGCAGGCCAAAATAGCAGATAAATCCATAAAGCAGCGCCGACAAAACAACCAGAGCAGCGCCTTTATTTTCGTCACTAAGTTTTTGAAAAATTTTTTTCATTGCAAACAATTATTCTCCTGCTTTTTTAAGAATTTTTTCTTGCAGCAATTTTGTTACAAGGCTTGGCGAAGCAGAATCTTCGCGGTTTTGCGACTCCCAGCTTTCTGGATTTTTTGCTGAGCGAATTTGACGAAAAATTGTAATTTGCAAATTTTCTTTTGTTGGCGCAGCGCCCTTCACAAAAGCATTTATCTTCACACGCTCGTTAGAATTTTGCATGTCTTGATACCATTCTGTGGTGATTATGCCTGAGTTTGAATCAACAATGGCAATTGGAAACAGTGCGCCGATAACTTCAATTGAAGATTGCCATAATTTTGTTTTTGCCAAAGCGCCTTCATTTTTTGCAGGATTTTTTTCATCTTTAGCCGCATCTTTCGTTTCTTTTTTGCCGCCAATCACTGCAAAATCCTTATCTGAAAAAAGCATTCCTGCCCTACTCTTTCTAGCATAATCTGGATTGTCAGGATAGTTGTAAGAAACTTTTTTTGCATCGCAAGAAAAAATTACAAGAGCAAAAAATAAATAAAATAACTTCATAAATTATGGCATTGTTGTTGGTTGCACAGGCTTACGCATTTGCGGCGCAGGCTGATAAGATGGACTAAATTGTGGCACTGGTGCAACATTTGTTGGCCCTTGCGGAATGCCGGCAGGCGCTGGTGGAGTTGGCAGAGTTGCCGCAAAATTATTTACTACGGCAGATTTTTTCTTTGTCGGGTCATAAGGATCAACGGCGCGGCCATTAGTATAAAGCATTGTGTTATAAACGCAGACAATGTCTGTGCCGCTACGCAGTGTAAATTGTGGCGCAACTTTTTCGATAATCATAAAATCTCCAGCCGCTCTAAAGTTGACCAAAGACTCAAATCCAGAAGAATCAACCGCGAAAATCGCTGGATATTCGGCGTTCTTTTTTGGAAATTGGAAATAGGTGAATTCGCCATTATCAAACACTTTGATCGGCGCGATAGAATTTTCGCCAGTATATTGATATTTGAAGTTATAAATGCTTAAGTCGCGCATATCTGGCTCGTCTGAAGCAATTGCTTTTGGAAACTCAAGAATGTTTTTGTCAGATTCGTCAGGATAAACAAATTTGGCAACAAAAACCAAGTCTTTATCGTTGATATCTCTGGCTTCTTTGGCCGTCAATTCAAAGTGATAAATGCGTTTGTTGGTGATAACTGTCATGTTGGTTTGCGAATTGCCTTCGCCCACGGGCTTTAGAAACAAGCGGTTTCCAAGATGTTCAAACAACCACAAAGACGGATCACCCATCGAAATTGTGCCAATTGATTCTTTGTCTTCAAACTCGATAAAGCCCTGATAGGTGTAGTGCCCAAGATAGCGATAAACATCGTTGGGATTATAAATATAGCTGCGGAATTTTTTTTCAGTGCCAAGATAATGAGGCAGCTGCGAAGCTAGAGCGGCGCTGCCTGAAAGCATTATCAATAAATTGAAAATCAGCAAAAATTTTTTCATCAGAATTATTTTATCTTATATAATTTATAGCTCGTAATCGAAAAATTTAAAATTCCAGTTTTGGCCCTGCGATCAACGCCACCAAAGGTAAATTTGACTTTAGCGAGATAATTTATTTTTTCTACATTTTCAACTTCTTCGTCATTTGTTCTGTGCGTTGTTACAACAAAACGCACCTCGGCCTCGCTTGGCTCGGCGCTTAAGAAGAAATTGCGCAGCAGTGAATAATAATTTTCATTTTGATTTTTTAGCAATGTAACCGACTTCACTTCAACTGTGCGATAAGCCTCGCGGCCAAAGTCGTTTAGCGGGCTGTCGGGATTATCCTTGCCCATAAAAAATTGGAAATTTTTATATTCGTTGAACGAAGAAGTGTTTCTGATGCGACGAAATTTTTTGTTGACACTTTCAACGTTAGAGTCGCGATAATCATAGCTTTCGCGATCATTGATATAAACCGAAAGCAGATATTTTGCAATCGAGGTGTCAACCGTTGAATCATCCTTGGCATTGCGCAAAGATTTGACAAATGGCGTATAAATCGATTGATCTTTTGCCGCAATTGCAATTGGAACTTTTTGCACAAGAGGAAAAAGTCCGTCAATAATTTGGATTAAAAAAAACAGCGAAATCGCGCCAACTATGGCGACAAAGATCATCAAAGTTCTGTCGCACAAAGGGCTGACATAGCGAAAAAAATACCAATCATGCGCGTCTTTAAAATAGCTTCCGTCATTTGCAGATTCTTTGATAAAGCCATGATGTTCGGCCTTTTGCTGCTCTTCGCTCAATTGTGTGTTTGTTGATTTTTGATCCATTTTTGCAAAAAAATTACCAATCAATTTTATTGATTAGACTCTATCTTGGCAAGAATTTCAATCATTTCAAGATAAGATTTTTCAAGTGCACCATAATCAATCGATCGAAAAACCAAAGATGTCCCCGAAGCGCTTGGATAGCTGCCCATCGCCACTTGCGAATATTTTTTTTGCAAATCTTCCAAGCCTTTTGCCAGCCAACCTTCAGTCAAACTTGTGACAATTTCTTTTGACTGCATCTGCTTTCCACCTTTTAATTCTTTGCTTGCAGCCTCATACATCGCTTCAAAAATTTTTGGCACACCCGCCATCACGAAAACATTTTCAATGCGAAATCCGGGAGCAGAAGAAACTGGATTGTCCAGCAAAGACGCGCCTTGCGGAATATATCCCATTTTCAAACGCGCTTCGTTTAATTGATCGCCATAATGTTTTTTTAGAATTTCTTCCGCCTCTTTGTGCAAAATCAATTGCGTATCGAAAGCCTTTGCAACCGCGTCAGACGTGATATCGTCATGAGTCGGCCCAATGCCGCCAGAAGTGAAAACATAATCATATTTTTTGCGCACAGCATTTATCGCATCAATAATTTCTGACGTAACATCAGGAACAACGCGCACTTCGCGCAGCTGAATGCCAAATTCGGTCAGTTTTTTGGCAAGAAAATTTAAATTTTTATCAGCGGTGCGACCAGACAAAATCTCGTCGCCAATCATAACAAAAGCTGCCGTGACAATTTCTTTTTTCATAATTTAAGCTACAAAGGTTACTGATTTTAAATATTCACTTTCTTTGAGCGCTGGATGAAGCGGATGATCAAAAGAAGCGCCGTGAGAGCGAATCAATTTTGCAAAACGACCAGTGCCCGCAAAGCCTTTGCGCAAGCCGTTATTCGCCGCATCAATCAAATCGGGCAAAGACACGTTGTGCGAGCAAGAAGCCAAAAACAAAACGCCATTTTCTTTGAGAAGTGGAGTCGCCAAACGCACCAATTTTTCATAGCCACGAAGCCCCGCAAACAAATCTTTTTTCGATTTCACAAAAGCTGGCGGATCAAGCACGATAACGTCAAACTGCTTTTTGGCAACGGCCAATTTTTCTAGCGCATCAAAAGTTTTTTCGTTAAAAAATTCGCAATTGGTGTCAAAAGAATTTAGCTCTAAATTTTTCTTCACATGATCTAAAGCTTCTTTTGAAGAATCAATAAAAGTGACAGATTTTGCCCCGCCTTTAATGGCATTGAGCCCAAACCCGCCTTGATAGCAAAACGCATCAAGCACATCAGCATTTTTTGCAACTGACGCAATAAAATCACGATTTTTTCTTTGATCAAAAAACCAGCCAGTTTTTTGTCCAGAATTCACATCAACTGCAAATTTCAAACCATTTTCTTCCAAAATAATTTCATCAGAAATTTCGCCACCAACAATTTTGTGTTCAGCGTCTAGGCCTTCAAACTTGCGACTTTCAACATCGCCACGAAAAATAATTTTGCAATTTGGAAAAAGTTTTTGCAAAGCCGCAATCAACAAATCTTGCAATTTTTCCATGCCAAAAGTTGAAATTTGGCAAGAAAAAATATTGTCGAAGCGATCAATCACAAGCCCAGCAAGCCCATCAGCTTCTGAATGTATAAGGCGATAAAATGGTTTGTCGAAAAACTTTTCGCGCAAATTTAGCGCCGTTTTTATTTTGCGCACAAAGAAATCAACGTCAATTTTTTCATTCACGTTATAGCTCAAAATGCGCGCGCAAATCAACTGATTAGCGTTGAAATAAGCCAGCGCAAAGCCATTTTCATTTTTTGGAATTCGAATTTCAACCAGCGCACCTTTTTCAATTTCTTTCAACTCTTTGAAATTGGCAACTTCGTTAGAATAAATCCATGGGCAGCCCTTGACGATTCTGATTTCTTGATAATTTTTGATGTGTAATTTTGGTAATGACATTTTCTTATAATTTTTAGATTCGAGACCTTCTGGTCAAACATTGCAGCGGAAAAATGCGGGCATTCAATCAACAGCGGGCTTATTGTGGTGTTTTTATAAAATTAAAGCAAGGTAATTAATAAATCGGAAATTGCGTGCAAATTTCTTTGACGCGTTTCTTGGTGCTTGATTCCACTGCTTTATTGCCCTCTTCGCCATTTTTGACAAAGCCTTCAAGCACGTCGCAAATCAAATTTCCAATTTCGATAAATTCTTTTTCTTTAAACCCGCGAGTCGTGCCACAAGCGGTTCCAAAGCGAAGTCCCGAAGTTACAAAAGGAGAGCGCGGATCGTTTGGAATGGCGTTTTTGTTGCATGTGAGCCCCGCATGTTCCAAAACTTTTTCAGCCTCTTTGCCAGTTAGTGTTTCAAGCGGCGTGAGATCAACAACCATAAGGTGGCAATCAGTTCCACCGGTGGTGATTTTTAAGCCGCGCGCAATCAATGTTTTTGCAAGCGCCTGCGCATTGGCCACAACCTGTTTGGCATAATCTTTAAACTCTGGCTGCAACGCTTCACCAAAGCCCACGGCCTTTGCTGCGATGATGTGCATCAATGGTCCGCCTTGCGATCCGGGAAACACAGCAGAATTAATTTTTTTAGATAATTCCTCATTGTTGGTCATAATCACGCCGCCTCTAGCGCCACGCAAAGTCTTGTGTGTTGTAGAAGTGACAACATCAGCAATGCCAATTGGTGATGGATAAATGCCTGCCGCAACAAGCCCTGCAATGTGCGCCATATCCACCATCAACAATGCACCAACCTCGTCCGCAACCTTGCGAAAGCGCGCCCAATCTATCACGCGAGGATAAGACGAAATTCCTGCAACAATAATTTTTGGCTTATGTTCGCGCGCCAATTGCTCCATTTGGTCATAATCAATCAGCCCGTCATCCAAGCGAATTCCATATTGAACCGACTTAAACCACATGCCAGAAATAGTGCGTTGCGCCCCATGAGTCAAGTGTCCGCCAGCCGCCAAAGACATGCCAAGAATCGTATCTCCGGGTTGAATGCAAGCAACATACACCGCCAAATTTGCACTGGCACCAGAATGCGGCTGCACATTGGCAAACTTCGCACCAAACAGCTTGCAAAGCCTTGAAATTGCAAGCGCCTCAACCTCATCAGCAAATTCACACCCACCATAATAACGCTTCGCCGGATAGCCCTCAGCATATTTGTTAGTGAACACCGAGCCTTGCGCCTCTAGCACCGCGCGGCTTACAATATTTTCTGAAGCGATCAATTCAATTTGATATTTTTGGCGATCTAATTCTTTTTCAACTGATGAAAAAATCTCTGCGTCGGCGTCTTTTAAGGATTTGTTGAAGTAGTTCATGTTTTATTTTTTTAAAGAATTAGTAAAGTTGGAAATAATATTATAAAAACCCGCATAAATTGGTTGTCCCATTTTGCCCAGATGAAACGCGGTTCCGGCGCCAAGAAAAACATAAGTCGCAATCACTATCCAAAAAGTAATTGGGCGCTCATCGCGATAAATTGGCCTATTTTTACAATAAGCCACGCCATTAATTGCGCAATAAATCGCGCCTAATATCGCCAGCGGGCATATCGCCATTAAAAGAAAATAGCACATAAATTATAATTTGAAAGACCGCTATTTTTAAATATTTTAACTTTAAAACCAAGCGCCATCGCCGCGCTCGGCCCTTCAAAATTGAGGCGCTGCCAAATTTATAAACCAAATCTGCCAAAATAAACCCTTTCCTCAATTTTGCTAAAAATTTCACCTGAAATTTGGCTGATCATTTCAGGATTTTTTTCCGAAAAGAACGATTTTATGAAGCCTTTTTTGATAGCAATATTTTCAATTTTAACTTTATCGCCAAATTTTTCCTTCATTTTTGAGCGCATGTCGGCAATTTCGTCAACCAGCCCCAGCTCTACAGCCTTGCGGCCAGACCAAAATGCGCCAGTAAAAATTTTGTCATTTATAAATGACAAATCACCTTTCAATTTTTTGCCACGCCTTGCAGTGACCAAAGCTTTAAATCCCTCAAAAATATCGCGCTGAGCATCTTTCAAAATCTCAATATTTTCTGGCTCTTCAGGGGTGAAGGGATCAAGAATGGCCTTGTTCTTGCCTTCTGTATAGATTCTTCTTTCAACGCCAATTTTTTTGATTAAATCGACAAAGCCAAAGCCAGAAAATATCACGCCGATCGATCCGATGATCGAAGCTTGATGCGCATAAATTTCGTCACCGCTAAGCAGAAGCCAATAGCCACCTGATGCCGCAACGTCACGCGCAAAGGTATAAACCGGAATTTTTTTCTCAAGCGACAATTCACGAATGGCGTTGAAGATAAGCTCTGATTGCACCGGCGAGCCACCAGGAGAGTTGATAGTCAGCGCTACAGCCTTGATATCAGGCGTTTTGAAGGCCTTTTCCAGCAGCGGAAAAACATTTTCGATATTTAATCCAGAGCTTAATTTTCCATCTTTGCCAATCACGCCGTGCAGCGCCACATGAGCCACCAAGGGCGTTTCTTTACTAAAAAGTTTAATAATTTTGCGGCAGATTTTTTTCATTTT
>CAYPUN010000003.1:0-17721 GCA_964413985.1 uncultured Rickettsia sp.
AAAAACCGTTGCTAATATTGATTTGCAGGCTCTTGCGGCAAATTTTCGCGCAATAAAATCCTTGCTAAAACCGCAGACAAAATTTCTTGCTTCGATCAAGGCTAATGGTTATGGCCATGGGGCTGTAAGGCTGGCGCAGGAGCTTGAAAAAATTGGGGTTGATGCTTTTGGCGTTGCGTGTTTGTATGAAGTTGTGGAGCTGCGCAAAAATGGAATTTCTTTGCCAATTTTGAATATGGCTCCAACCTTTGCAGATGAGGCTGAAATGGTGCTTGAATATAATTATGAAGCGACGGTTTTTTCGCTGGATGTGGCGCAAAAAATTTCTTTGGCGGCGCAAAAAAATAATAAAACAGCGAAGATTCATATTAAGGTTGAAACTGGAATGAACAGAGTTGGCGCGGCTGCGGGCGATGTTGTTGCTTTGGTGAGGGATATAAAAAAATTATCAAACATTGAGATTGCTGGCATTTTTACACATTTTGCTGATTCTGATGCGCCTTACTCTGGCGAGACTGAAAAGCAGTTGGCGGTTTTTAATTCTGTGCTGCAAGATTTGCAAAATGCGCAAATCAAAATTCCGTTGGTGCATGCTGCGAACTCAGGCGGGGCAATACTTTGGCCACAAGCGCATTTTGATATGGTGCGTGTTGGCATGTCGCTTTATGGCTATTTTCCAAGTGATGACAAAAGTTTGAAATTGCCGATAGCCTTACAGCCCGTTATGTCGCTGAAGAGTTATGTTTCGCATGTCAAAATGATTTCTGCGGGCGATGCGGTTTCTTATGGCTGCACTTTTCGCGCCAGCAAGCCAACAAAAATTGCCACTTTGGCAATTGGCTATGCAGATGGCGTTAGGCGCACTCCGCACAATTGGGACGAGGTTTTGTGTGCCGGCAAACGCGCCAAAATTGTCGGCAGAGTTTGCATGGATCAAATGATGATTGATGTTAGCGAAATTGAAAATGTGAAGGTGGGTGATGAAGTTGTTTTGATTGGCGCTCAAGGCGGTGAAAAAATTGATAGCTGGGATGTTGCCGCTAAGACCAAAACCAGTGTTTATGAGGTTCTAACCAGCATCTCTTCGCGTGTAACTAGAATTTATAATTAAAGGCCATGGCAAATTTTGATGTGATAATTATTGGCGGATCATTTGCGGGGATGTCGGCGGCTCTAGCTTTGGCGCAAATTTCTGATGATTTAAAAATTGCTGTAATTGAAAAACAAGATATTGTAAATCATGATCGCAAGCCAGATGGCAGAGGCTATGCCATTTCAAATTCGTCACTAAAACTATTTCAAGAAATTGGTATTTGTGACGCCGTTTTGAAAGAGGCGGGGGTGATAAAAGACATTCATATCACAGATTATAAAAGCTCCATGATCCTTGATTTTCTAAGCAAAGAGGTGGGTGAGAAAAATTTTGGTGCGCTGATTGAAAGCTATGTTATTCACAATGCGCTGCGCGATAAATTGTTGCAGCAAAAAAATATTACGCTTTTTCATTCACATTCTTATCAAGATATTGAGTTTTTTACAAATGAAGTTGTGGTAAAAATTGACAATGGTGATGAGCTTCATGCAAAATTGCTACTTGCTTGTGATGGCCGATTTTCAGCGCTTCGCAAGCTTTTCAACATTCATACTGTTGAAAAAAATTATCAGCAAACGGCGATTGTTTTTAACATCAAGCATCAAAAATCTCACGAAGATTTTGCTTGGGAAAAATTTCTTCCTGGGGGGCCGCTTGCCATTTTGCCACTAAAAAATAAACATCATTCGTCAATTGTTTGGATTGCGCCAGCAAAGGACGCGCAGGCTATTTTAGATTTAGATGAAGAAAATTTTGTGCATCAACTTGGCAAAAAAATGGAAAATTGTTTGGGTGAAATTTCTGTGATTTCGCAAAAATTTTCTTATCCGCTGATTATGATTGAGGCACAAAAATTTTATCACGAAAAAATGTTGTTGGTGGGTGACGCCTCTTGTGGCGTGCATCCAATTGCTGGTCAGGGTTTGAATTTAGGGCTTGACGGCATCAAAATTTTGCGCGAGTTGATGAAGCAATATTTATTTTCTGGACTTGATATTGGCTCTGAAGCGCTTAGGATTTCTTATGATCATGCGGCAAAAAAGAAAGCGCGCAAAATGGTTGTGGCCACCGATATTTTAAATTCTTTATTTGAAACCAGAAGCCTGTCAATTGGCTTGGCGCGCGACTTTGGGCTTGGTTTGGTGAACAAATTGCCAAAACTAAAAAAGTTTTTTATTAAAAATGCTGGTGGGTTTTAATTTAACGAATATGGTAATTTTATTTTCTTATTGCAAAAGGCAATACAACTCTTAGGCGCTCCACGCCACTGGCTCAGTCACCCCTAAGAGTTGCATAACCTTTTGCAATCAGAAAAAATTACCAAAAATATAAATCGATATACTGCTAGAATTTAACCAAATCAAAATGTTTCTATATCGCATTTTTTCAATTTTATTTCTTCCTCTAATCGCGCTCTATATCTTGCTGCGCGCGCTTCGAGGCAAGGAACATAAAAAGCGCCTCAAAGAGAGATTTGCTTTTGCAACTCTAAAACGTCCACAAGGAGAAATGCTGTGGATTCACGCCGTTAGCGTTGGCGAAGCAAATTCAGCATTAATTTTTGTTGATGAATTATTAAAAAAATTTCCAAAAACAACCGTTCTTTTCACCACCACAACAATCACATCGGCAGCGGTTTTAGAGCCTAAAATCAAGGCTTGGCAAGGCAGGGTGTTGCATCAATTCTTTCCAATTGATTCTTATATAACGGCGCAAAAATTTTTAAATTATTGGCAGCCGCAAAAAATATTTTTTGTTGAATCCGAAATTTGGCCAAACTTTATTTCTGTAGCGCGCAAGATGGAAATCGCAACATTTTTGGTCAATGCGCGCATGTCGCAAAAAACATATTCGCATTGGCTTTTTGCAAAAAAATTCGGCATAAATGTTTTTGAAAATTTTGCCGCGATATTTGCGCAAAGCAATGAAGACAAGGATCGGCTGCAAAATTTTTCTAGCAAAGAAATTTATTTTTTAGGAAATTTGAAAGCGCAGGCCAACAATTTGAAATATGAAAAAAGCGAATTGCGCAAAATTGGCAGCGAAATTGGGCCGCGCAAATTTTGGCTTGCAGCCAGCACCCACAAGGGTGAAGAAGAAATTGTTATTGAGGCACACAAAAAATTAAAAAAACTTTTTCCAGATATTTTAACAATTATTGTGCCGCGTCATCCTTATAGAGCCACTGAAATCAAGGCTTTGCTGCATGGTATAAATTTTTCGCAAAGAAGTGAGGGGCAAAAAATTGCGCCGCAAACTGAAATTTATCTTGCTGACAGCTTGGGCGAGATGGGCTTGTTTTATGGCTTGAGCGATGTTGCGTTTGTTGGGGGGTCGTTTGCAAATGTTGGGGGGCATAATCCTTTTGAGGCGATAAAATTAAATTGCGTGGTGATTAGTGGGGAATATGTTTTTAACTTCAAAGATATTTATGCGAAATTGGTGGAAAATAATTGCTGCGTGATGGTGAAAAATGTTGAGGAGTTGTCGCTTGCGGCGGCGAAGTTTTTGCGTAGTAATCAAGAGGTGCGAAGCTTTGTGGATAGGGCGCTGGAGGCGATTAAGGGTGATGATGATATTGCGAAGAAAATTATGGCGTTGTTGTAGGTGGTTGGCTATAGATCTCCTTTTGATTATCCCCTCATCTTATTATCGCAAGCGATATAACCCTTAGATGCTCCAGGCGTGGCCCAGTCGCGTCTAAGGGTTATATCGCTTGCGATAATAAGATAAGGGGATAATCTACCGCAAACGTCATTGTCAACAAGTGGCTCTCAACAACAAATGTCATCGCCAACAAATTGGTTCTCGCTGACAAATGCTATCGTTAATAAGTGACTCTCGCCAATAAACACTCTCACCGACAAACACTCTCATTCTTTTTTGCAAAACCAATTCCAGCGCACCCTAAGAGAGAATCAAACAAATTATCATGCGACAATTTTTCATCAGCTCGCGAAGCGGCGCGTTTCAAGGCTTCGCGATAATATGGATGTGTCAATAATTTATCTGACATCCACAAAAACATTGGCACTTTATGTTCTTTTCCGCCAACGCTTTCTTGCGGTCCGTGATAATAAATTCCATCTTCGCCCAAAAATTGACCGTGATCTGAAACATAAATCAACAACGCATTTTCATTTTTTAACATTTCAATTGTCTGCGCCAAAAAATAATCTGTGTATAAAATGCTGTTGTCATAAGCGTTTACAACCTCTTGTTGCGTGCATTTCTCGAGGTTTTTTTCTTCGCAGGCGGGGGTAAAAATTTTGAATTTGTCGGGATAGCGTTCGTTGAACAAAAAGTGACTGCCTTGCGTGTGCAAAATAATAAAATCATCACCAGAGCTTGCCAGTTCTGGCTTCAAGTCATCAAGCAAATATTCATCATAAATCATATTTCCACCAATTTTGCTGGCCAATTTGTCAGAAAAATAAAATTTTTGCGCTTGTGATCCAAGAAGAATCAAAGAATTGTTGTCGCCAAAAGCCTTCTGCGACGAGAACCAGCGCGTTTTAAAATTTAGATTTTCAAAAATTTTTATAATCGATTCTTCGGGCGCTGGAAAAACAAAATCTTTTTTATCGTGGCGCGACAACATGCAAGTTACAGAATAATTTGTGATGTTGTTGCAAGGTGTCACATCTTTGAAGCTGACAAGATTCTTAATCTTTTGCAGCATTGGCGTTGTGTGGCGCTCATAGCCATCAATTGCAAAATTCTTCGCGCGGGCTGATTCGCCAATCACTAAAATAATTTTTAAATTTTCAACTTTTTGTGGCAAAATTTTTACTTGCACTGCGTCATTTATCGGCAAAAGATTGCCTTTGTTTTTGATGGCAAAACGAATGTCTTTATAATATTGCAAACTCGATTCAACCAGCTTCAGCGGCGGATAGGCGAAGATGAAGCCTTTTCTTTTGGCGTGGTTTATATTGGCTAAAATTGCGGTGAAAAAAACAAAAATTATGGCGATGGAAATTTTTGTGAAGTGCGATGAATCTTTGATTTGAGTGACTCTGCTTAAAAATAAAAATGGTAGGAAAAAGAAGGGTATAAAATAAAAAAATGCGGTTTTCAGTGGCACAACATTGCCAAAATTATCGATGTTTTCAACTAGATCGCCAATTATCGTGGAGTCAATGGTGACGTGGAATTGGTTGAAGGTGTAAACTGAAAATACCGATAAAACTATCAGCAAAAATAATGTGATTTTGAAAATGATTTTGTTGTAACTTGCGGCGTATAATGCAGTGAAAATTATAAAATAAGAAAATAAAATTTCGCCGATAAATGTTGTGAAGGCTTGTGGTTCAAGATTTGTAGCAATTATCGAAAATTTATATTTGATGAAGCAAAAATTATAGGCGAGGGTGATGAGGGTGGTATAAATCAGGCAGATTGTGCTTTGCGAGAGTTTTGGGTGGTAAAATTTTTTGAGTAATTTTTGCATTTTCTTGTGTGAAAATTTTGGCGTGAGGCTAAAAAATTGCCCGCGCAACTTTATGAATCGCGGCGATAGTGCTGTGATAGTGCTGCGATAGTGCAAATAAATGGAGCAATTGTAAGGCAAGTTATAAGCCGGATTTTGTACTTCTTGACATAAATGCCAAAAAGCCACGATCATTCATCTAGGACCAGCGTCGCCACTGGCCTCAAGCAACCTACCCGGGTAACAACTCAAGAATAAGTCTGTATAGCAAGCTATACGCGCTACCCCTATTTGGTCTTGCTCTCAAGCAGGGTTTTTCTAGATGCGCATTGCGGCGCAAATCAGTGAGCTCTTACCTCGCTTTTTCACCCTTACTCTGTTTTGTTTCGGGCTTTCGCCCTAATTTTACGTGGCATAGGCCACGCCCTGCATTGCGGGGACCCCCAAAAAAGCAAGGCCAAATTAAACATGAGCGGTATATTCTCTGTGACACTTTCCCTTGCGCGGCCCTATATATTCAGGCCTCGCAGCCAGCTCTTAACTGGTGCTCTTTCTTGAAGAGTCCGGACTTTCCTCTTATTTTCATTGCCCTGCACGAAGCAAGCTCCGCGCCAGCAAAAAACAAGCGATCGCGCACTTGCCTTACAAGATTGCTATTGTATAATCCGTGCTTTATTAATTCAACTTGCAAATTAATCTAGCAATGAAAACGGTTCTTTCTGGCATTCAGCCTACAGGCAACCTGCATCTGGGCAATTATCTTGGCGCAATTCGCAATTGGATTGAGTTGCAAGATCAATATCGCTGCATTTTTGGTATTATGAATTTGCATGCGATCACCATGCCGCAAGATGCGCGCGAGCTGCGTGAAAACACTATCGACATTGCAGCAATTTATCTTGCTTGCGGATTGGATCCAAAAAAATCAACAATTTTTGTGCAAAGTGAAGTGGCAGCGCATGCAGAGTTGACATGGGCTCTTGGATGCATAACTCCGATGGGTTGGTTGAATCGGATGACGCAGTTTAAGGAAAAATCAGTCGATCATGAAAATCTTGGCCTATATTCCTATCCAGTGCTGATGGCTGCCGACATCCTTGCTTACAAGGCCGACCTCGTTCCCGTTGGCGAAGACCAAAAGCAACATCTTGAATTGACCCGCGATTTGGCTGGCGCGTTCAACCGTCGCTATAATGTCGAATATTTCAAACTGCCCGAGCCCTTGATTATCAAGCAAACCAAGCGCATCATGTCGCTTCAAGACGGCACCAAAAAAATGTCAAAATCTGACGAAAGTGATTTGACCCGCATCAACCTTGCCGACACGCCAGAATCAATCATCAAAAAGCTAAAAAAGGCCAAAACTGACTCGCAAAGTGAAATTTTTTACGACGAATCGCGACCAGAAATTTACAATTTGATAAACATCTTTGCCACCTTCAGCGACAAGGCTCCAACCGATATTGCCAAAGAATACCAAACCACCGGATATGGCAAGTTTAAAGGTGACCTTGCTGAAATTGTTGTTGAAAAATTGCGTCCAATTCAAGATAATATCGCGCGCTTCAAGCAAGATCGCGGCTTTATACTAAATATTTTGAAGCAAGGCAAAGAAAACGCCGCGCAAATTGCCGATAAAACACGGCAAGAAGTTTTTAATTTGATAGGTTTGATTTAGCTTAAAATGTTTTCTTCAAATAACGCACCCAAGCTTAGTGACAAAGAACTGATAGCCGAAATTTTGCGCCTGAAAAAAGCGCAAAATGCGGTGATTTTGGCGCATTTTTATCAAGATCCTGAAATTCAAGATATTGCAGATTTTGTTGGTGATTCTCTTGATTTGTCGCGCAAGGCCGCGGGCACTGATGCCGACACTATCGTGTTTTGTGGTGTGAAATTTATGGCCGAGGTAGCGAAAATTTTATCGCCGCAGAAAAAAGTTTTGATCCCCGATTTTAAAGCAGGTTGCAGCCTTGAAGAATCTTGCCCGCCAGCGCAATTTGCGCAGTTTAAAAAACAATATCCAGATGCAATTGTTGTTACTTATATCAACTGTTCGGCTGAAATTAAGGCTTTGTCTGATATAATTGTCACATCAACCAACGCTAAAAAAATCATTGATCAAATTCCAGCGACGCAAAAAATTATTTTTGCACCAGATCAACATTTGGGTCGCTATATCAACAAAATCACGGGTCGCGATATGATTTTGTGGCATGGATCTTGCATTGTGCATGAACAATTCAGCGAAAAAGAATTGGTGAAATTGAAAACAAATCATCCGCAAGCCTTGATAATCGCGCATCCAGAGTGTCCTGAGGCGTTGCTCAACTATGCTCATCATGTTGGTTCAACCTCGTCACTCCTTGATTTTGTAGGGCGCAATCAAGGTGCAGAATTTATCGTGTTGACCGAGCCACACATAATCCACCAAATGCAGCAAAAAAATCCAACGGCAAAATTTTATGATTGCCCCTTTATTGACAAGGCTGGATGCAGCATGTGCAACAATTGTCCTTATATGGCGCTGAACAATTTGGAGAAAATTTATCAAGTGCTGCTTGCAAATTCACAAAATAATTTGACAAATAAAATTGGCGGAGAGATATTGCTTGATAAGGCTTTATCCTTGCAAGCAGAAAAGCCTTTGCGCAAGATGCTTGAGATGTCATAGTTTTTTTTCTTATGGAAGATTATAATCAAATTGGCAGAGGGCTTGGCGTTCTTGTTGGTCGCTTTATGGATAGATTTGAAACAGCTGTTTCTGGTGCCAATGAAGCTATTTATAGGATTAAATATAAAATGGCGAAATCGTTTGAGCGATCATTTATCGAAAATGAGAATCAAAAGGCTTATCGAATAAAAGTTGAGACTGTTTTTAGAGAATATGTTGATAACTTAAATGAAATAACCCCATATGAGGCAATTCGAGAAGAAGAGTTGCGTCGAGTTAAAATGCTAAAAAATGACGAGTTTGATTCCTTTGATTCATTGGATAAAGTCCTTTCTCAAGGAGATGCTTCTAAAGCTGCGCAGCTAAAGCAGTTAGATGAAAATCTGATAAAGAAATTGCGTCAACTTCGAAAAGATTATCAGGAATCTTTTCCGTCTAGTCGAGCGCAATTTGTGATAGATACTGATAGAATAATACTTGATTATATTTTTGATAAAAGAGGTAATTATCGTAGCAAGGAAGATCAATATTATTTTTCAATTTCTAATAAGTTTTCTTTTATAAATACCTTGCAATTAGTTGAATCTTGTAGATCTCCAATCGAAGTTGCTCACACTTTTAGGCCAAGAATTGTTTGGTTTGGTGTTGATAAGAATTTTTTGCAATTTTATGAAAAATATAAAGATGAAAAATTTGTAGATGCTTTATTTTCGCAATTTGAAAAAGCTTATCGAGAGCAAGGAGGCACTTATTTTGATGGTGATATCAGTGCAGCTGCCAATATTGATCTAAGCCGCTTTAGAGCCGCATTTGCGCAAGGTTTTGAAGATATGTTGGATCCGGCACAATTTCGGTTTGATGAAGAAATGGATGCCGCCAATGGTGGTAATGCAGAAAGAGCTTTTGGCATTATTGTTGGAAATCAACTTAATAGCTCAAGAAGAATTTGTAATAGTTGGCAAAAATTAATGTTTTATTCAGTGATTGAAAAATTGCATCCCGAATTTGATACATTTTTAAATTTGCTAGAAAATTTTTATAATTCTCGTGAGGGTAATCAAGAAAATAGAAAAATTGACAATTTTGATATATTAACACAAGTGCCGCAATTGCTTGATTTTAAAGGTGAAGAGCAAGATGCGGGGCGAAGACAAATTTTTTCAAGACTTAATTTATATCAATATCTCACAAGAGATGTATTTGATAAATTGGCTAAAAATTTGTTTGAAAAATATTGTGATAATTTAAATTCTGATGAAGAAGAAAAAGTTTCAAATGAGATTCTTGTGACGAATTTTATTCAGAAATTTTTTAGCAAGTATAATCCAGATTTTGAGCGCAACAAAGCTAACCCTCAATATCAAGAAATGGCGGTTAGTTTAATGGAATTTTTTAAAGATAATTATCAGGTTGATTTTGACGAAAAGTTTTTAAGAGAGTTGCAATTTTCACCTTTATTGACCGATAGGATGAGAGAACTTCGGCCAGACGGGGCAATGGTTGTAAGACCTTCTGGTTCTCCAAGAGTCGAAGTTCACGAACGTTTATTGATCAAAAAATCTCTGGAACTGGAAGTTTCACCGGTGGATTGATGTAGAATTTTTTGTGCTAAAAATTACAAAATGTTTCTAAAAAACTCTTCCTGCAAAATGCTAAACATATAAACATCAACCAACGCGCCGCGATGATATCGGTGTTGGCGCAGGCGACCTTCGCATTGAAAGCCGCAGCGTTCAAGCAAGCGAATTGACGGCTCGTTGTCAATTGCGGTTACGGCTTCAATTCTGTTGATGCGCATGGTGCGAAAGCCATAATTTAGCGCTGCTTTCACGGCTTGTGTCATAATCCCCTTGTGCCAAAATTCCTTTGCCATATCATAGCTCAGCTCAATGCGATTGTGATAAGAGCTGTGCGAGGTGAGGCCGATTGAGCCTATCATTTGATCGTCAGTTTTGTCGGCAATTGCAAAATAAATTCCATCATTATTATAAAAAACATTGCGCCAATAATAAAGCTCGCGGCGGCCATCCTCAAGGCTTTGCGGCACTTCGGTGAGAATATATTTGTTGACTTCGGGGTCGGTGTAATATTTATAAAAATTTTCAACATCTTTATCTTGTTGCTCGCGAAGCGTATAGCCGTCTAGGTTGATGACAGGAAAAACTTTTTGTGAATACATTTTAAACTAAATTTTTAACAAAATTGTTAGCGTCAAATTCTTGCAAATCTTCGATTTTTTCGCCAATGCCAATTGCATAAATTGGAATTTTGAATTTATCGGCCAAGCCCACAACCACGCCACCTTTGGCCGATCCGTCAAGCTTGGTGATAATCAATCCACTAATTCCAACAATTTGGTTGAAAATTTCAAGTTGATTTTTGGCATTTTGGCCAATTGTTGCATCGAGAATTAAAATATTTTCATGTGGCGCGCTGGCATCAATTTTTTTGAGCACATTGTTTATTTTTTTGAGCTCGTCCATCAAGTTTTGTTTGTTTTGAAGGCGTCCTGCGGTGTCGATCAAAACAACATCGTGATTGTTTTTCTTGGCATGATCGAAGGCGCGAAAGGCCACTGCGGCTGGATCTTCACCATCTTTGAGAGCGGAAATAATTTCGCAATTGCTGCGTTTTGCCCAAACTTCAAGCTGCTCGGAAGCCGCGGCTCTGAAGGTGTCGCAGGCTGCAATGAGGATTTTTTTATTTTGCGCATGTAAATTTGCAGCAATTTTTCCGATGGTGGTGGTTTTGCCAACGCCGTTAATTCCGTTGAAAATTATCACTCGTGGTTTGATAGAATCATCAACAACCAACTGCTTCTGGCACGGTTGCAAAATTGCCGCAATTTCTTCGCTGAGAAATTTTTTTACATCATCAATCGTGATATTTTTTTCAAATTTTCTCGCGCGCAATTTTTGGATAATTTTGGCGCTGGTCTCGCTGCCCACATCGTTGCTGATTAAAACTTCTTCAAGCTCATCAAGCACTTCATCATCAATTTTTCTGTGAGTGAAAATTTGCGTGATAGCACTTGAAAGCTTGCCAGACGTGGCTTTAAGCTGATCACTAATTTTTGATTTGGAAAAGAAACTAAAAAATGACATCTAGAAATTATCAATATTTTCGCAGGCGCGAATCAATGCCTGCGCCTTGTTAAGACATTCTTGATATTCTGATTTTGGATCAGAATCAAAGACAACACCAGCACCAGATTGCAGATAAATTTTATTATCTTTGATCAGCGCCGACCTTAGAGTGATGCAGTTTTCCATATCGCCATTGGCCGCAAAATATCCAACGCAACCAGCATAAAAACTGCGTTTGGTTTTTTCAATTTCTTCAATAATTTCCATCGCACGAATTTTTGGCGCACCGCTCACTGTGCCAGCTGGAAAGCCGCTAATCAAGGCATCAAGACTGTCAAGATCGTCACGCAATTCGCCTTCAATGTTTGACGAAATATGCATAACATGCGAATAATATTCAATAATCATTTTTTCAGTAACTCGCACCGAGCCTGGTTTGGCAACGCGGCCAACATCGTGGCGGCCAAGGTCAATCAACATCAAATGTTCAGCAATTTCTTTTTCGTCTTGCAGCAATTCTGCAGCAATTTCGCGGTCTTTTTCAATGTTGCCATCGCGCTTTCTGGTGCCGGCAAGCGGGCGCACCACAACTTTGCGGTTCTTGCTTGAAACCATAATTTCTGGGCTTGAGCCAGTCAAAACGAAATCGTCAAATTTTAAGAAAAACAAAAATGGCGATGGATTAACGGAGCGCAATGATCGATAAAACGAAAACTCGCTAAGCTTGTGATCGAAAGCGCTGGTGAATCTTTGCGAAGGCAAAACTTGAAAAATATCGCCAGCTTTTATATAAGTTTTTGCTTTTTCAACTGCGTCACAAAATTCTGTTTCGCTATAATTTGACGCGAAATTGAAAGGCTCGTGAGCTTTGATTTTGCTTGGCTCATAAGCTTCACCAAGAATTTTTTCAACTGTAGAAATTTTTTCAACCAGCTGCGCATAAGATTTATTTTGCCCTTTAAAAACCGGCGTGCAAATCAAAACGCAATCAAAAAAATTATCAAAAATCAGCAAAATTTGCGGGCGAATAAAAATGCTATCAGGAATTTTTATTTCATCAGGCAAATTTTTGTTAGGCAATTCTTCCATCAAGCGACCAGCGTCGTAGCCCATATAACCAAAGATTCCAGCGGCAATGCTTTGCAGCGCAATTTTGTTATAATTTAGAGAAGCAAAATCTTCAATGCGCGAATTTTTGATTAAGTTGCGCAATTCATCAAGAGGCTTGCCGCTTTGTTTTTCAAAGCCCGAGCGATTGCTAGAGAAATTTTTGTTGATGAATGATTCAAAGCCAACAGCCTTCCAAACCAAGTCTGGATCAAGCCCGATGATCGAAAAGCGTCCTTTGCTGTTGCTGCCGTTTTTGTTGTTTTCGGCAGATTCAAACAAAAAATGATAATCAGAAAAATGCTTGAAAAGCTTGAGACTGGCCAGCACCGGCGTGATTGTATCAGCAGCAATCTTCTTAAAAAGAATCGTGCCTTGTGCGCGCTTTTGTTCAAACTCTTCTTGGCTTAAATTAAAATCTTTATGCATTGTTATTTTTTGTTTTCGCCAAGAATTTTTTCATTAACCTTGATTGGATATTTTTGTTGCAAGAATTTATTGAAAGCTTGCATAAATTCTTGACGATAATCTTTTTGAAGCTCTGCCTTGCCTTGTGCAATCTGGTTTGGCGAGATTTGTGCTTTTTTGATTTCGCGCAAAATTGCTACATTCAATTCTTCTTGCGAAACGTTGGCAGCCAATGTTGATTGACCAACTTTCACTGCAAACAATTCTTCAAGCAGAGGATTTGAATAAGGAATTTTGCGACCTTGATATTCAAGAAAATTGAAGCGCCCGAAAGATTTTTTGCTCTCAACTTTCAAATGGTGTTTAGCTGCAATTTGCAAGGCTTGAGAAGGGTTTGCCTTGATCTCATCAGCAACTTTATTAGCCAATTCGCGAAGCTCGGCAAGCTTTTTTTCTTTGATATAATTAGCTGCAATTTCGCCTCTAACTTCATCAAATTTTTTCTCGTGCGATTTTTGCACCTCGTCAACTTTTAGCGCATAAAGCACGCCGTTATTTTCAGAGAAGAAAAGCTTAGAAACCTGATTTGGCGTGGCTGCAAAAGCATTGCTAACAAAGTTTTGCAAGTCTTTAACATCAGCGTTCAAAGAGCCTTTTGCATCTTTGCCGCTGGCATCAATAACAATTTCAGAGTGAGTTTTGAAATTAAATTTTTTCGCAACATCGCTCAGCGAAGCGCTGGTCAAAAGGCTGTCTTCAATTTCAGAAACTTTATTTTGTGAAAATTGTTCGCCTTTAGTTTTCAACAATTCTTGCTTGATGGCATTTTTAACTTCAGCCAAAGGCGCCACAGCAGCGCTTTTGATGCTACTTACAAAAAACACATGAAACCCAAGTGGGCTTTTCAAAACCGGCGAAACCTCATGCAAAGGGGTTTTAAACGCATCTTTTGCAATGTCAGCAAGCAAAGTTTTTTCGCTGGTGTTGGCCAAAGTTATTTCTTTTAAACTTTTGTGCGCAACGTCTTTTGCGGCTTTGATAAAGTTTTTCTCTTTGTCGCCAGAGCCAGATTTGGCAAGGCTTTGCAAGAATTGGTCAGCCTTTGCTTCATCAGAAAACACAACATGCAAAAAGTTACGTTTTTCTGGAAGTTGATAATTAACTTTGTTTTTTTCATATTCCGCAGCAACCTCTTGATCACTGATGTTCAGGCTCTTGCTAAGGTCTTGCGCTGCAATTGAAATATAAGAAATTTTACGCATTTCTGGCGCAATAAACTTGCTTTTATTCTTCGCAAAATATTCTTCAAGCGTCTTCGAATCAGGCGCCGCAACGCTTCCAACGTCATTAAGTGAAATCTTAACAACATCAGCAATGCGTTTTTCTTCTTTCAAATCAACAATTTGAGCCACCAATTTTTCATCAGCAGGAGAGGTGATAGCAATAGAGCTGAGAATGATCGCGCCCACAATTTCATCTTGCATAATTTTGACATATTTTTCTTCGTCAAAACCATTATCGCTCAAAAAAGCTTTAAAAGCATTGCGGTCAAACTTGCCGTCAACGTTGAATTTCGGGTCATTTGCAATGCTTGCTAAGATGATTTTGCGACTTGCTTCCACGCCAAAATTATCACGCAATTTGTCGACAATCGCTTGATTTACAAGGCGCGACAACACATCAGAACGAAATTGCGCAGATTCAACATATTGCAAAGCCTGCGGATTTTGTGGATTGGCACGCAAAATTGACTCGCGATCCGACTGCATCGCATTGGTCAATTTGGCATAAGAAATAGTCTTGCCACCAACCTTGGCAGCCCAAGAGCCAGAACTATTCAAGATAAAATTGCTTACCCCAAAAAACGCAAAAGAAACAATTAAAAGCCCGATAAAAATTTTAAAAAAAATGTTACGAGCAAGCTGTTTGATTTTCATCGTAAAAAAAATATTGATTAAATTTATAAGTGATTGTGATATTTTGATTTGAATGGCGGGCTTGGTATGTTGTGCGGCCCCGCTTAGCTTTTTTTAAACTCAACGAGGGTTTAAAAAAAGGTTGCCGTAGGGGCCGTACAACATACCAAGCCCGCCATTCAAATCAAAATATCACAATTCAATACACACAGGTTAAGCCAAAGCTTTTTTCTTCGCAATTCTTTCTTGTAAAAAAGAAGTGAGGCTGCTAAAATAGTGATCGAAATCGACATTTTAACCGAAATCTAAAGAAATGGCTCTAATAGTTCAAAAATTTGGCGGAACCTCTGTTGGCGATATTGCGCGCATAAAAAATGTTGCGCGAAAAGTGAAGGCCGAGCTTGACAAAAAAAACCAAGTGATCGTGGTTGTTTCTGCAATGTCAGGTGTCACGAACCAGCTGGTTGACTATTGCAATCAGGTTTCGTCTTTGATGAGTGACGAAGCTTTCGCTGAATATGATTCTATCGTTTCAAGCGGCGAGCAAGTGACCTGCGGCCTTCTGGCGCTTGAGTTGCAAAGCAAAGGATATCGCGCTCGCTCATTTTTAGGATGGCAGATCCCACTTGCAACCGACAGCGTTCACGGCAAAGCCCGCATCGACGAAATTGACGGAACATTTTTGCTTGAAGCCCTAAAAACCCACGATGTCATTGTTGTTGCGGGTTTTCAAGGAGTTCACAAAGCAAGCAATCGCATCACCACACTGGGTCGCGGTGGTTCAGACACTTCGGCAGTTGCCGTTGCAGCCGCTGTAAAAGCCGATCTATGCGACATTTATACCGACGTTGATGGCGTTTACACTACAGACCCGCGCATCACCGAAAAAGCACGCAAGCTCAACAAATTGGCCTATGAAGAAATGCTTGAGATGGCTTATAGTGGATCAAAAGTGCTGCAAACCCGCTCTGTTGCTCTTGCCATGGCACACAACGTGCGCGTGCGAGTGCTGTCAAGCTTCTCCGAAGTTGACGAAAATTCTGGAACAATCTTAGTAAATAATGAGGAAGAAATCATGGAAAGACGCGTAATTACTGGTATCAGCTATAGCAAAAATGATGTGCGAGTGACACTTTCAAAAATGCCCGACCATCCCGGCCTTTCAGCCGCAATCTTCGGCGCCTTGGCGCAACGCGAAGTCAATGTGGATATGATTGTGCAAAATGGCAGCACCGATGGCAAATTTATCGACATCACCTTCACCATCAGCAAAGAAGAGGCGGAGCGCGCCAAAGCCGTGCTTGAAAAAATCTCAAGCGAAATAAAATTTGAATCAATGACAATTGACGAAAACGTCGCCAAAATTTCGGTGATCGGCGTTGGCATGATTTCGCACTCAGGTGTAGCCTATACAATGTTCAAAACATTGGCTGACAAGGGCATTAACATTTTGGTTATTTCAACTTCAGAGATCAAAGTTTCGGTTTTGATTGCCAAAGAATATGGCGAGCTTGCTGTGCGTGTGCTTCACGACGCTTATGGGCTTGAGAAATAATTAACCCCCCTTGCAATTGAATTTGATCTGTGCTACACTCTCTTCACCGCCGCAAACAAATGCGGCAACCGATGAATTTAATCTACTTTCTTGCGACTATCCATCTGCAATTATTCAAAAGAAAGTTCAATGGCTTTTGGTCGCTTGAGTTTATCTAAATGCAGTAAATTAATATAGAACTAACAAATATGCCTACTCTAACAAAATTTCGCGAATTAGGAATTTCCGACGTGATGATTGAAACCTTACGCAAGAAGGGTTTTGAAGAACCAACGCCAATTCAAGCGAAAACTATTCCATTTTTGATTGCTAACAAAAAAGATTTGATCGGCAAAGCGCAAACCGGAACCGGTAAAACCGCGGCTTTTGGCATTCCGTTGATTGAAAATATCGTGCCAAATCAAGGTATGGTGCAAGCTTTGATTTTGGCGCCAACGCGCGAACTTGCGATTCAGGTGACTGAAGAGTTGAGCTCTTTTGCGGCGGCTTATCAAACTAAAATTATTTCAATTTATGGTGGTCAGCCAATTGATCGTCAAATTTCGCGTTTGCAACGTGGTGTTGACATTGTTGTGGGCACTCCGGGTCGCGTGATCGATCACTTGAACCGCAAAACTTTGGACATTTCAAAAGTGTCATACATTGTTCTTGATGAAGCTGATGAGATGTTGAATATGGGCTTTATTGAAGATATTGAAGAAATTTTGAAAATGGCGCCAAAGCAAAAAAGAACAGTTTTGTTTTCGGCTACAATGCCTTCGCACATTGAGCGCTTGGCGAAAAAATATATGGGTGATTATGAGTTGATTTCAGTGATCAGCGACTCAAATCCACGCAAAAATATTGAACAAATTTATTTTGAAGTTTCGCAATCGGACAAATTTGAAGCGTTGCACAGAATTATTGACGTGGAAGAAAGTTTTTATGGTATGGTTTTTTGTCGTACCAAAGTTGATGTTGACGAAATTGCCAGCAAGCTTGCTAATCGTGGTTTCAGAGCTGAGACGCTTCATGGCGATTTGTCGCAAGGTCAAAGAGAAAAAGTTTTGCAAAGATTTCGTGGCAAGAAAGTCAATGTGCTAGTGGCCACAGACGTTGCGGCGCGTGGTCTTGACGTTGATGATTTGACTCACGTTATCAACTATTCTTTGCCGCAAGATCCAGAAAGCTATGTGCACAGAATTGGTCGTACAGGCAGAGCTGGTAAGAGCGGAACAGCCATAACTTTGATCACACCATCAGAATATCGCAAGTTGATTTCGATCCAAAAAATGGCTAATGCTAAAATCACGAAACAAAAAGTGCCAAATGTGCAAGAAGTGATTGAAAGCAAGAAACAGCGCATTATGAGCTCGATTGCAAAAACTGTGGAAGAGGGCGGTTTTGCTGATTTGGAAATTGTTGCGGCAGAAATTTTGACCAACAGTCCAGATCCAAAAACTGCGCTTGC
>CAYPUN010000003.1:17821-21066 GCA_964413985.1 uncultured Rickettsia sp.
AAAGTTTTTGACACATTCTCATTTTTTGCAGTTCCATTTCAAGATGCTGAAAACATTTTGCACGCCTTTCAAAAAAATGCTGGAGGCGGGAAGAGATCTTTGGTTTCTAGAGCTAAAGATAAGAAATAGTTTTTTTATTCACCACATTAAAACCCGAAATATATGCCTAATTATAAAATCTTATTAATATTTATTTTGGTTTTTTTATTGGGCTGCACGCTAAATTCTAAAAAAGATGCAGATGATTTGTTTTATAAAAATAGTTCTGATGAGCTTATTATTTCCGATGTTGAAAAAATTTATTCTACTGACTTTCCGAAGCAATTAAGAAAAACTTTGAATTTTTATTCTCATTTTGATGTGGATGATCAAAAGGATTTTGAGAAAATAGAGGGGTTGGCTAAGATTGTAAAAATTGAATCACATCTTCATGCGGGAGGATATACAGCTTCTTTTGACGATATGAGAAATTATATAAAAATTTTTTCAGAAAAATTTTTTATATATGAGATTGAGAAATATGAAAATGAAAATTATCGTATTTCGGCTTTTATTGGTGATGCGAGAGAGCGGGTTAAGTTTTATGTTAATAAGAAGGGTGGTAAGTATGCGATGCATGAGATATATTGGGAAAATATGACTGATTGGTTTGGGTTTGAGTATATTGATTTGGAAATTTATAAAAAATATTGGATTTAATTTATGGCGAATAAAAAATCAGATATCGACAAATGGTTGTCAAAATTGACGCCGTATCAAAGGAAGGCTCTAGAAAATGCATCAAAAAATTTTAGCGATAGAGATAATTTTGATATCAACTCCATAGAATCAATATTTGGAATTGAGAGTAGTTTTGGTAGTTCTGAGCATATTGGGGTAAGGGGATCAGATGGTCCTGCGGGCTATTTTCAGCAAAAGAAAAATTCCGCAATAAGATATGGTTTGATAGTAACAAAAAAGAATGATGAAAGATTCAATCTTGCGAAATCAGCAATCTCTGCTGCGAAGCAAATTAAGGATTTGGACAATTTGTTTAGCAAGAGGTCGAATTTAGGTGGTGGTATTTTTACTAGTCCAGTACTTAATGCGCTTGATAGAGAATTGATTGCTGTTGCTGCATATAATATTGGCGAAGGTAGAATTGCTAAGGCTCAAGCTATTGCAATTAAAAATGGAGAAGACGCTGGCAAGTGGCAAAACATTGTGAAATATCTTAAAGAGGCTGGAGCTAATGATCTTCAAATTGAGGAAGTTAAAAAATATATTGAAAAATATCTGGAGTTAAAAAAAGAGTTTGCCGCAAAATCAGAACTAAAGAATTTAAAAAATAAAAATATCGAAGATAAGGCTAGCGAAGGTTGTCATTGGATAACAAAACATGGTGATCATATTTGTATCGAAAATAAAAAATAAATTTTATGGTTTTTAGTTCAAATATTTTTCTATTTTTATTTTTACCAATCACTCTGGCGCTTTATTTTTTGCCATTGCATAAGGTTGGTTTTATAAAATATAAAAATTATTTGTTGTTGACGGTTAGTTTGTTTTTTTATGCGTGGGGGGAAGCCTGTTATTTGTGGCTTCTCGGCCTCTCGATTGTTGGAAATTATTGTTTTGGGTTGTGGATTGGTGGTTTGGGAGAGGGTTCTGGTGGTCGCTCTGGCGATGGCTCTCATTCTGTCTCAAACTCCGCTTCAAGCAAAAAAAATCTACAAATATTTCTCGCTGTTTCTTTTAATTTAGCGTTGCTGTTATATTTTAAATATGCAGTTTTTTTGGCGCAAAATTTTTCACTATTATCGGGTTTTCAAATCTCGCAAAGTCTGTTGCCGCAACGTTTGCCAATTGGTATTTCTTTTTTCACATTTCACGCAATTTCTTATTTAGTCGATATTTATCGCCACAAATGCAAGCCGCAGAAGAGCTTGCTTGATTTGGCGCTTTATATTGCATTTTTCCCGCAGCTGATTGCGGGGCCGATTGTGCGTTATAACACAATTGCAAAATATCTGCATGAGCGTCGTCATTCGTTGGGATCGGCGGCTTATGGCGTGAGAAGGTTTATCATTGGCTTTGCCAAAAAAATTATAATCGCCAATCCTTTGGGTGAGGTTGCGGATGCGATTTTTTCTTCGTCTTTGGGTGAGCTAAACACTACTCTGGCGTGGATTGGAATCGCTTGCTATACAATGCAAATCTATTTCGATTTTTCTGGCTATTCTGACATGGCGATAGGATTGGCGCGCCTTTTTGGTTTCAAATTTCCTGAAAATTTCAACTATCCTTATGTTTCAAAATCGATAAAAGAATTTTGGCGCAGATGGCACATGTCGCTCTCCGCTTGGTTTCGCGACTATGTTTATATTCCACTTGGCGGCAATCGCGTTGGTTTATTTTGGCAATATTTTAATTTGGTGTTGGTGTTCTTCCTTTGCGGATTGTGGCATGGCGCCAGCTGGAATTTCGTGATTTGGGGGCTGTTTCACGGCTTCTTTTTGGTGTTGGAGCGCCTGAGGATCGGGCATTTTATTTTGGAAAAAATGCCAAGTTTGTTGCGTCACGTTTATGTGATGCTGGTGGTGATGATTGGTTGGGTGTTCTTCCGCAGCCACGATTTAAGCTTTGCCACAGGCTATTTGCACTTGATGTTTGTTGGAGGCGGCGATGTTGTGGTGGCAAGCAAAATTGCGCATTTGATCAGCTCTCATGCGGTTTGGACGGTTTTTGGTTTGAGTATTTTGGGATTTTCGCCTTTGGTGCAGCATGTGTTGAACAGGGGTGCGAGGGTTGCTGTGATTGGGTTTGTGGCTGTTGATGTGGCGCTGTTGCTGGTGTTTATTTTTGCAATTATCAGGCTTTCAGCGGCAACGCATAATCCGTTTATTTATTTTCAGTTTTAGCAACTTTCCACAAATTTTGAATTATGTCGCCTGACATCCTTTAGGCGCTTTGTATTTAGTATATCTTCATCTAGCCTTTCATTTAAACGCTTTCCAATTCTTTCTCTAAAAACGCAAAATCAGCGCGTGGATTTTTTTCAATCGCATCTGACAAAAGATTGGCCGAGCCGCAGGCCAAAGTCCAACCCAAATGGCCGTGTCCAGTGTTCAAATATAAATTGTGATATTTTTTAACTTCGCCAATCAATGGAATTGAATTTGGGCGAAACGGCCTGAAGCCATACCATTCGCGGGTTTTGTTGATGTTGCCAAAATCAGAAAAACTTGCTTTAATTTTTGATTTCA
>CAYPUN010000003.1:21166-30118 GCA_964413985.1 uncultured Rickettsia sp.
ATTTTTTCATAATTAGTGAAAATATTTTTGACTTCGGCGTCATATTCAAAAACCACGCCATATTTTTCTTGGCAAATTTTTTCTAAAGATTTGGCGAATAAAAGCCCGTTGCCGCTGGCGTCATCCTCATAAAAAATTCCACCAACTAGTTTATTTTCATCGTATAATTTAACCAAAGTTGGCTCTTTTTTAAGGCATTCTTCTTTGGTTAAAATTTGCAGCTTAACGCCTAGAGCGCGTTGAGATTCTGCTTGTTTTAGTGCCGCCAAAAAAGTTTTTTGATTTTGATAAAAATGCAAAATTCCATTTTGTTGATAATCGAATCTTATATTGGGTTCGTTTTTTATAATTTGCGCTAGAGTGTTTTTGCTGATTTTGCCCAGTTTATAAAGCTTCTCGCTGTTTTGTGCGACGCGATTTTGGTTGCAATTTTGTAAAAATTCAAAGCCCCATTTTAAGAATTTTTTGTTGCCGATATTTTTGATCGACAAAAAAGAATTTGGCGTAAAAAATGACTTAACAATAGCTTTTTTGGCGGCCACGCAGGCCCAAGGCTCGATGTGCGAATAGCTTAACTGACCGCCATTGGCATAAGAGCAGCCAAGGCTTGAGGCAGAATTTTTTTCCAACACCACAACTTCATGACCTGATTTTGCTAGGAAGTAAGCGGTTGTAACGCCAATAATCCCCGCCCCCATGACTATTATTTTCATTTGCAAAAAAACTGTTAATTTGTGAATATATAGAAAATTATATAATCATTAATTGAATGACTCAAGCCTTTAAGCCTAACATTTTTAATATTGCGTCGAGCTGTCATTTTTTTGACAGTTTGCTTGAGTGGCTGGATGTTAATTTTGCTGATAAAATTGCTGAGGTCAAAATATTTTTTCCTAATCGCCGCGCTTGTCGCGAGTTTGAACAAGCTTTTGTGGCGCGCTTTGGTGAGGTGGCAAAAAAGCCAAAAATAAAAGCGGTTGCTGATATTTCTTATCACGATTTTCTTGATTCATTTCCAAAAGGTCAAATTGGTTCTGTGGTTGACGAGCTCTTTAAAATCAAGCTTCTCGACAATTTTGATTATTTGTTTTTTTTGGCAAATGAAATTTCGCAAAATAAAGTTTTTGGTGAAAATATTTCTTTTAATCAATCGCTAAATATTGCGCTACAATTAAAAAACCTGTTTGATGAAATTGAAAGGCAAGAGGCAGACCTTGCTGTGATTGACTCCATCGATGATTCAAATTTGGCGATGCATCGTCAATTTACGCTCGATTTTTTGAAGCAATTTTATTTGCGTATTCGCAATTTAATTTTAAAAAATAATATTTTTTCGCAAGCGGCTTTTCAAAATTTTATTGTGTCGCAACTGGCTTTGGCCATTGAAAATCATGGGTTGAAGTCGCCTATGGTTATTGCAGGATCGACTGGAAGTGTGAATTATAGTCAAAAATTAATTAAAGCAATTGCGCGAGATAAAAATGGCCACGTTGTTTTATATGGGCTGGACGCGGCGGCGCGCGATTTTGATGATGAGTCTCATCCGCAATTTATATTGCAGCAGCTCTTGAAAATGCTGGGTTTGAAGCATGATGATGTGACGCAAGTTTTTTATAATAATCTGCAAGTTTGCGCAAAATCGCGTTTAGAATTTTTGGCACAGCTGATGCTGCCAAGCCTTGAAACTGAAGCGTGGCAGGCAATGGATCGCAAAATCAATTTGTCAGAAATTGGACAAGATTTGCAAGAAAATTTGTCGATGATTGTTGCAAAAAATGAAATTGAAGAGGCGAGGGTTGTTGCTGTTGCTGCTTTGCAGGCTGGTGAAGATAATAAAAAAATTGCAATTATTGCGCCGCAAAATCAATTTGTTGAGTTGTTGAAAATTGAATTGCAAAAACTTTCTTTAAATTTTAATGATGCGCGCAGCCTTGATTTGTCTAGTTGCAAGCTGGTTAATCTAATTTTGTTGTTGCTAGAATTATGTGAAAATAATTTTGAATCAACAGCTTTGTTGGCATTTTTGAAGCATGAATATTCGTCATTTAAAGATGATAAAAATTTGATTGATTTTGAGATTGAAGTGTTGCGCCAACAAAGATCTGACGAGGGTTTGGCGGGCATAAAAGCCAAGCTTAAAATGCAGGATAATCAAGAAATTGTTGGTTTTTTTGAAGAGGTGTTGTTGGCGATAAAAGATTTCGCCTCTGAGTCGCACAGCCTTAATTTATCTGCTTATGTGGCAAATTTAATCTTGGCAATTGAGAATTTTACAAAAAATGATTTTGCAAGTTTGATTGCTCTTGAGCCTTGCGCAGAAGAGCTGGGCAAGCTTTTTGAAAAATTAAAATCTATCAATAATTTTTCTCTAAATCACAAAAATTCTTTGCAGTTTTTTCAATATATATTTGCGCAAATAAAATATTTTGAGCAATCAAATGCTGATGCCAAAATACAGATTCTATCGCCAATTGAAGCGCGTTTGCTCAATTTTGATTTGGTGATTTTAACATCATTGAATGATGGAGTTTTTCCGCAAATTGAAGGCGAAAATTGGCTTGGAAAAAAAATCAGAAAAGATTTGGCAATTGATTTGACGGCCAAAAAAATTGGTCAAAATGCCTATGATTTTTGTAATTATTTATCGAATAAAAAAGTTATTTTAACAAGGTCGCAAAGCAGTGATGGCGCACCTATAATCGCTTCGCCATTTATTTTGCGCTTTGACATTTTGTGCAAAAAATTTGCTCTCAAAACTGATGATGGTAAAAAATATTTTGAGGCGCTTTTGGAATATAAAACTCCACTTGTCAAAAAATTGCAACAACCTCTAGCGCCAAAGCCAGCAAGGGCTCTTCGCCCTAAAAAATTAGCAATCACTGACATTTCTAAACTAATTTCTAATCCTTATCAGATTTATGCAAAGAAAATTTTGCAGCTGCGAGAGTTAAATGAAATTGACTATGAGCCATCTTTTAGAGAGTTTGGAAGCTTTATCCACAAGGCTTTGGAGGAGTTTATAAAATCGTCAGAAAAGCCTGAAAATTTTATTAAAAAAGCTGAAGAAATTTTTGCGCAATATTTTATCAACAAAGAATCGCGTTTGATTTGGTGGCCAAAATTTGAAAATATTTTTTGGAATTTTATTGTTGATAATGAGGCCTTGAAGCCTTCTAAAGACTATGTTGAAGTGCCGGTGAAAATTTTTATTAATGATATTTTGATCACTGGAAAAATTGATCGCGTTTCGTTGTTTGATGATAATAAATTTGAGATTTTTGATTATAAAACTGGGCAAATTTTTTCTAAACAAGAGGTGATTTCTGGAAGCGAGCCACAGCTTACAATTGCAGCATTGATGCTGTCTCTTGGCGTTATTGAAAATGTGGCTTTGCCAAATATTTTGCCGCAAAATATCGCGGCTTTAAATTATTGGAAATTGTCATCTTTTGGCGAGCATGAGATTAAAAAAATGAATAATGAAGATGGTGATGTGGCAATTATGATTGCGGCTGCAAAAGCAGGTTTAGAAAGGCTTTTCGAGCATTTTGACAATGAAGAAAATGGTTATTTTGTGAACCCAAATTCTAAAAATGAATATTTACATTTGGCGAGGATTTTTTAACTATGCGCTATAAAATTACAATTGAATATGATGGCACGAACTATGTCGGATGGCAGCGCCAGAAGCATTTGCAGCAAAAATCGGTGGAAGAAATTTTGCAAGATGCGATTTTTCAAATGACAAATCAAGAAGTGCAGCTCAGCGCTTCAGGCAGAACTGACGCGGGTGTGCACGCCATTGCGCAAGTTGCAGATTTTGCCATTGAAAAAGAATTTGATCCGTTTCGCATGATGCAAGGACTCAATAACTATCTACGCCAAAGCTCTGTTTGTGTGGTTGCGTGCGAAATTGTGCCAGAAGATTTTCACAGCCGTTTCAATGCAAAAATGCGCAGCTATCGCTATAGAATCAGCAACCGCAAGGCTCCACCAGTGTTGCAAAAAAATCGCGTGTGGCATGTGCCTGCAGATTTAGATATCGAAAAAATGCGCAAAGGTGCGCAACACTTGATTGGAAGCCATGATTTCTCGTCGTTTCGCGATTCAGAATGTCAAGCACTTGCGCCAATCAGAACTGTCAACAAGATAGACATATCAAGGCTTGGCGAAGAAATTATAATTGAAGTCACAGCCAAATCATTTTTGCACCACATGGTACGCAACATCGTCGGAACCCTTATGTATGTAGGAATCAGCAAGATTGAACCCGATGACATAAAAACAATTCTAGCTGCAAAAGATCGTAGGCTCTCTGGCCCCAATGCGCCTGCTTGTGGGCTATATTTTTTGGGTGTAGAATATTAAGTTTTTCTAGTGTAGAATTTGTAAATGATATTTAAAAATTTACAAAAAATATGTCCAAAGCCTTATTCTCACTTGGTTGCGACCATCTAACTATCGCCAAACTATTCCAAATTCTCGACGGAAAATTAACATTAAAACTATCCGAAGAAGCAATAAAAAAAGTCAACAAATCAAAAGCCTGCGTTGACAAAATTGTTAAAGATGAACGCGTGGTTTATGGCATCAACACCGGATTTGGCGTGCTTTGCGACCAAATTATTTCCGCAAAAGACACCAGCGAATTGCAAGCAAATTTGCTGAAAAGCCACGCCGTTGGTGTTGGCGAGGCAATTCCTGCCATAGTTGCAAAGTTGATGTTGATTATGAAGGCGCATGCCTTGGCGCAAGGATTCTCGGGCGTTCACATTGAAACAATCGAGAGAATTTTGTGGCATATCAATGAAGATATAATTCCAATTGTGCCGCAAAAGGGCTCTGTTGGCGCTTCGGGAGATTTGGCGCCTTTGTCGCATTTGTTTTTGCCGCTGATTGGTCTTGGCGAAATTTTAGTAAAAAACAAACAAATTTCAACTGAAGAATATTTTAAAGCAAATGCGATCAAGCCCTTGCAGCTTGGGCCCAAAGAAGGTTTGGGTTTGATCAATGGCACGCAATTTATGGCGGCCTTTGGTGCGTTTGGATTATATCGCATGCACCATTTGCTTGAGCAGGCCGACATCATCGCTGCAATGACAATTGACGCGGCAGCGGGTTCGATCAAGCCTTTTGATTCTAGGCTGCACGACATTCGTCCATTTGCCGGAAACAAATTGGTGGCACAGCGTGTGGCCGCTATTATCAAGGGCTCAACTATCAACGAAGCGCACATAAATTGCAAAAAAGTGCAAGATCCATATTCTTTGCGCTGCGTGCCACAAATTCACGGCGCCTCTAGAAACGCTTGGCTGCACGTGAAGCAAACAATTGAAATTGAGATAAATTCCGTCACCGATAATCCAATTGTTTTTAACGAAAATGAAATTATCAGCGGTGGCGGCTTTCATGGTCAGCCAATTGCAATGGCTTTGGACTATGCCACTCTTGCTGCGGCGGAAATTGGCAATGTTGCAGATCGTCGTTGTTATTTGCTGCTAGAGGGCGCCAAATATGAGCTGCCAGCATTTTTGTTGAAAGATGCGGGGCTAAATTCTGGTTTTATGATTCCGCAATACACTACAGCGGTGCTGGTTTCGGAGAATAAATCTTTGTGCTTTCCTGCAAGTGCTGACAGTATTCCAACCTCTTTGGGCCAAGAAGATCACGTGTCGATGGGCTCTATTTCTTCGCGAAAATTTAATATGGTGCTTGATAATTTAGAATTTATTCAAGCAATTGAATTGATGTATGCGGCGCAAGCCCTTGAATTTAGGCGTCCGCTGCGGTCTTCAAAAATTATTGAAGAGGCGATGAAAATGACGCGTGAATTATCTGAATTTAAAACGAAGGACACTGTTTTATATAAGGATATCAACGCTTTGCACGGCTTAGTCAAATCATTTAAATTGCAAAAATTGGCGCAAGATTTAAATAATGGCTTTGAAGAATTTGTAATCTAAATTTTTAAAAATATGAAACATCAAGATTTTATCAAACAATATGCTACGCATCCAAATTATAAGGCTCCGCGCGGCGATAAACTTAACGCAAAATCGTGGTTGACTGAGGCTCCTTTGCGGATGTTGCTCAACAATCTGGATCATGAAGTTGCAGAAGATCCTTCGAAGCTTGTGGTTTATGGAGGCAATGGGCAAGCGGCTCGCAACATTGAATCACTACAAAAAATTATTGAAATTTTGCTTGAACTTGAAGACGATCAATCGTTGTTGGTGCAGTCTGGCAAGCCAGTTGGCGTGGTTCGCACACATGATAATGCGCCGCGAGTTTTGATTGCCAACAGCAACCTCGTGCCGCACTGGGCAACGCTGGAGCACTTCAACAAATTGCTCGCAGATGGCTTGATGATGTATGGTCAAATGACAGCGGGAAGCTGGATTTATATAGGTTCGCAAGGCATTTTGCAGGGCACTTATGAAACATTTGTTGCTTGCGGAAAAAAACATTTTGGCGGCAATTTGAAAGGCAAGTTGATAGTGTCTGGCGGCATGGGCGGCATGGGTGGAGCGCAGCCTTTGGCGGCAACTTTGGCAGGTGCAACTTTTCTTGGTGTTGATATAAATCCGGCGTCAATCCAGAAGCGCGTTGACACCAGATATATTGATAAAATGACGCATTCTTACGAAGAGGCTGTGAAATGGGCGCTTGAAGCCAAACAAAAAGGTGAGGCGATTTCAATTGGCCTTGTTGGTGACATTGGATCAACACTGGAGCGCCTTGCCAAGGATGGCATCATTCCAGATATTTTAACCGATCAAACTTCGGCGCATGATCCAATCAATGGCTATGTGCCACACAACATCACGCTGGCGCAGTCTTTAGAGCTTCGCAAAACTGATCCTGCAAAACATAAAGAAATGGCAATCAACAGCATGGCGCGCCATGTCACGCTTATGCTCAGGATGAAAAAAGCCGGCGCAATCGTGTTTGATTATGGCAATAATATTCGCGAATTTGCAAAAATTGGTGGCGAAAAAAATGCCTATGATTTCAACGGTTTTGTGCCAGATTATATACGCGACCTGTTCTGCGAAGGGTTGGGGCCGTTTCGTTGGGTTGCTTTGTCTGGTGATCCAGAAGATATTTATCGTACCGACGAGGCCTTGATGGAAGCCTTTGCCGACAACAAACATTTGTGCAATTGGCTGAAAAATGCACGCAGCAGAATTGCCTTTCAAGGCTTGCCAGCGCGTATTTGTTGGCTTGGTATGGGTGATCGCGAAAAAGCCGGATTGATTTTTAATGATTTGGTGAAAACTGGCAAAGTGAAAGCGCCAATTGTGATTGGTCGCGACCATTTAGATTGCGGCTCGGTGGCTTCTCCAAATCGCGAAACTGAAAAAATGAAAGATGGCTCAGATGCAGTGTCTGACTGGGCGCTGCTCAATTTGCTTTCTAACGCCTCTGGTGGCGCCACTTGGGTGTCGTTCCATCATGGCGGCGGCGTTGGTATTGGCTATTCGCAACATGCTGGTATGGTTGTGGTTGCAGACGGCACTAAGCGCGCACAAGATTGTTTGAGCCGCGTGTTGCACAACGACCCAGCAATGGGCGTGTTTCGTCACAAAGATGCGGGCTATGAAATTGCGCAAAAATGTGCCGATAAATATAAATTGAACGTATGAAAATAATTGGGCCGTTTTCGCAAGCAATAACAATGCGAAACCTTGATTTGAGAGGCTCTATCGCTGATGACAAATTGGAAATTATTCCAAATTCGGCGATTTGCGTTGACGCGCAAAAAATTGTTGATGTTGGCGATTTTTTGCAGCTAAAACAAAAATATCCCAATTGCGAAATTGAATTGATTGAGCAAGAAAGTGTTGTGCTGCCTGGGTTTGTTGATGTGCACACTCACATTTGTTTTGCAGGTGACAGGGCAGGGGATTATGCTTTGCGCCTTGCTGGCAAAGGCTATATCGAGATTGCAAAAAGTGGTGGTGGCATTTGGAGCAGCGTGCAAAAAACGCGTGAGGCCTCGCAGGCAGAGCTTGCACAGCTCACCATCAAGCGCGCCAATCGTCACTTGCAAGAAGGTGTCACAACTATTGAAGTGAAGAGCGGCTATGGTTTGAGCGCTGTTGAAGAATTAAAAATTTTGCGTGCAATCAAAAATGCTAATGAAAATTGTGCTGCGGATTTGATTTCAACATGCTTGGCTGCGCACATGAAGCCCCATGATTTTCAAGGTTCTAATGATGATTATTTGCAGCAAATTGCGCAGGATTTATTGCCGTTGTTGCGCCAAGAAAATCTTACAAATCGTGTTGATATTTTTGTTGAGCAAACTGCATTTTCACCTGATGAAGCCGCGAAATATCTGGCTGTGGCGCGGGAGATGAATTTTGATATTACAATTCATGCTGATCAATTTTCGGCTGGTGGATCGCGTTTGGCCGTTGATTTTCAAGCGCTCTCGGCCGATCATCTTGAGGTGAGTGCGGATGTTGAAATTGCAGCTCTTGCGGGTTCAGACACTGTGGCTGTAGCATTGCCGGGCTCTTCTTATGGACTTGGAATTTATCATATGACACCAGCGCGCAGATTGCTTGATGCGGGTGCGATTTTGGCTATTGCTTCAGATTGGAATCCGGGCTCTGCACCTATGGGAGACTTGCTTGTGCAGGCTTCGCTGTTTGGTATAAATCAAAAATTATCAACGGCGGAAATTTTTGCGGCTCTTACATTTAGGGCGGCGAAAGCGTTGAATTTAAACGATCGCGGGGTTATTGAGAAAAATAAAATTGCGGATTTTCAGCTTTATCCGCTTGATGATTATCGTCAAATTCTCTATCATCAAGGGAAGGTTAAGCCGTTTGCGGTTTATAAGAATGGGCTGAGAGTGGGGTTTTGATAATCGTCTCTTTATCGTGGGTGATATAGCTCTTAGACGCTCCAAGCGTGGCTCAGTCGCGTCTAAGAGCTATATCA
>CAYPUN010000004.1:0-8891 GCA_964413985.1 uncultured Rickettsia sp.
TGCGGCAGAATACAGCGCGACACTAGAATCAGAAATAAGAGTCGCCGCCCTGCCCCCACCCCATCGAACAAAGTCAAAACAGGCCTTTTGTGCGCGCGAAAACAGGCTAGTTTTATACCCACCAAGATCACCAACATCCCTAGATCTCGCCGGCAAGCCACCCAATTCACAATAAACAAAATCATTAGGGCCATCGCCCGTTGCAACCTCAAGCGCAACATGCTTTCTATCGATATCAACAGCGCGACATTTTCTTGCAATTTGTGGCTGTGACGACAAATCTTTTTTTATCTTACTTAAAGCCGCCACGCTTCTTAAAACACAAGATCCAGAGCCAGCCTCAAAAGCTTTTCGCAAATAACTATTTCGGCTTTCAAAAACACCTCTATTCCTAAAAGTATTGTTTTCGGGTTCAGACTTTGGTTTATATCGCTCAATAATTTTCAAAATCCCCTGGTCAACCGTATTTTCTTTTATCTTTTCTATATCAGCCTCAAGAATATAATGAATCAAGCATTCCTTATTAGTCTTAATATTATAAAAACCAAATTCATCTTGAGATAATTCTGTAATTTCTGCGCCGTTATTAAGCTTTATTCCCACAATGTCAGCAGCATAATTAACGCCCAAAAGCTGCGTTGATTTATTTCTTTTAACAGCACGTTGCAACTTAAAATAGGCTTTATCGGTCGATTCTATATATGAATTCAAATTTTCATCATATCCTCCTTGCAGCTCTTTAATTTTCTCCCCATCAAATATTTTTCTTTTCTTTTTATCTCTTTTTAATTTAACAAAAGAGCCATTAACAACATCATACACATCAACCCTCGCTCTCTCTTTATAAGGAAGTTCCACTTTTTTGCTAATAAGATCACCAACCATCTTCATGTCGAAACAAGCTTCAGCACTATTATTTTGATTAGTAAAATAACCAAACCCCACCCTACCCACAGCAACTCCTAACCGACCATAACTGGAACTCGTGATAGCTTTATTTTTTTTCAAAGCCTCTTCCATCGAAACTCCAGTTTTTTCACTAAGCAATTTTGCAACATCAAGATGTTCTTCCGCTATCGCAATCTCTGGTTCCGCTATCGCAATCTCTAGTGGAGTGAGGCCAAAGGACTTTTTTGTGGGATCAGCTCCTTTTTCCAAAAAAAATTCTACCTTTTCCATGTCCCCATAAAAAGCACTGGTTCCCAACAATGATCGATCGACACTCAAGCTATCATCCAACTCAATATCAGCACCACGACTCAAAAGCAACTCTATCATTTCACGATAATTGCTTAATGCAAAAGCGTTACCCAAAACCGAACAACCATCTTTGTCTCTTGCATGAATATCAGCCCCATTGTCCAATAAAACCTTTACATTTTCTATATTGCCACTGAAAACAGCGCTTAATAGCGGGGTGGTTTCATCATCTCGACAATCCTCAATTTTCGCACCCTTTTGCAAAAAAACTTCCATCATTTGTGCAGTTTCTCCTTTTTGCGCCAAAATGACCATTGGTAGAGTAAGGCCAAACCCATCATTTATCTCAAAACCACTATCAGCACCTCGCCGAAAAAGATCTTTTGCCATCTCAATATTCTTACCACCCACAACAACACAAAAAAGCAAGGCATTGATGTAGGTCTTGTCGTCATTTGCAGCATCTAAACTTTGCATCTCATCTAAGTATTTTATAACCTTCTCATCATGCGGCGAAAGATCAGGAACCGTTCTAACTAAATAAAAAATATCTTCCTGTGGCAATTTTTCTATCTGACTAAACCACCCGTTATAGATGCATTTTTTAGAAATGGGCCCACCTTTTTGCAAATCCTGATCCCTGATATTAAGTGGAGAGCAAAACAAGGTCCTAAATTTATCACGACAACCCTCGTCAAGAACCAAAGTTTCATCTTGCGACAAAGAAAAATCTTGAGCCAATTCTTCACGATATTTCTTTAGATTTTTACTAAAATATCCATCAGTTTTTTTGTCGGGATCAAAAATTTTTTCGTCAAAATCATATTTCAACTCCACAAACTTTCTTTCGTCACGAACCATAACCACAAAACCTTCCGCTATCAATCTTCTAATCTGCTTAATTTGGCGCTGATGCGCTAATTTTAAAGAGTTAATTTTAGCAACATCTTTCACGTTTGGATCTTGATAATCATCATCAAAAAATGATTGATCAACAATAACAGTTTTTTTCTTTTTTCTTGCATTTGGCTCAACACTAACTTGCCATCCATTGCCATCAAGGGCCTCAATTGGATCAAACAACGCAGCAGAAGAATATCCCGCACTTTTATCCGGCAAATCGAGAAAAAAATCCGAATCTATTTCGCGAGGCTCTCTTAATCTTGGAAAGAATGAACAGACTTGATTAAAAATCATCTCATCTTCGTTTATATTTTTAATAACATCCGGATCTTGAAAAGCGCTAATCTTCGTAAAATCTCCACCAACCTCTAGTGAATAAAAATCCAATAATGTGAAGGATGCAGAATAATCTTTCTTTGCAATAGCGATTGCAATAGAGTGATCACTAGGCCGCTCTTTTGAATTATTATCTTTTGTCATTTATCTTATATTTAAGTCATTTTATGAAACCCACGCATAACCCGCAACAATTCCTCATATTTCTTCGGCGAGTCAGCTTTTTCAAGCAACCAATCATAAATCAACAAATCGTCTTCAACTATAAATTGCGCAAACAAATTGAGCTGCTCCAAGTCAAAATTCTCCAAATTTTCTTTGGCAAATTCGCCAATCAAAAAATCAGTTTCCTTACAGCCACGGTGAATTGAGCGATATAGCAATTGCTTCAACAACATTTCTTTGCCAAGCAAATTTGCTTGAATTTTGGCGATCAAATTGTTGGCTTCTTGAGTGCTATAAACCTCAGCAGCCTGCCCCCACACTGGTTTTGGAAAGCATATATCATTTTCAAATCTTGCAATCACATGAATATGAAGTTGGCGCGTGACATTGCCAAGCGTGGCGATGTTTATTTTGTGCGGCTGCGGCTGAAAATTTTTCTGCAAAAATTTTGCAACAATGTTTATTTCTTGCAAAATTTCGATTTGCGTTACTTCATCAAGATCAGTCAACTCAACGGCGCCTTCAATTCTTGGCACCAAAATCAACCATGGAAAATTTTTGTTATTCATCAGCAATACGCGACAAATTTTTAGGTCAGTCACAAACAAACCGTCATCTTGCAAATTTTTATTTAGCTGAAACATTTTTTAAATTTTGAATTATAAAATTAGGTAATGTAAAATTTCGTTATTGATTTATAGCAACAATTTGAAATTTATAAACCTTGTTAAAATCTCTTGCAATTCAAAATATTGTTTTAATTGACAAAGCCGAAATTGACTTTTCGCAAAATCCCGTCGGGCTCTGCATTTTGACAGGCGAAACCGGCTCTGGAAAATCAATTTTGCTCGATGCATTTGGCCTTGCAATTGGCTTTCGCTCAAATTTACGCCTGATTGGCAGCAGCGAAAACAAAGCCTTGGTGGCCGCAGAGTTCGATATCAGCAACAACGATTTGTGCAAAAATATTTTGCAAGATCATGATTTGCTTGATGCCGAGAACCCAAGCCAGTTAAGAATCCGCCGCCTCATTCAAGAAAATTCTTCGAGCAAAGTTTTTGTAAATGATCAAGTTATTGGTGTAAATTTATTAGCACAAATTGGCGAAACTTTGGTTGAAATTCATGGTCAGCACGATCAGCGCGGCCTTTTAAATCCAGCTTTCCACGGCATCATCCTGGATGAATTTGCGGGCAATGCGGCTCAACTTCGCCAAATCAAAAAAATTTATGAAGATCTAAAAAACTGCGATGAAAAAATCGCCGCCCTTGCCGAAAAAAAATCACAAGCCGAGCGCGAAAAAGACTATCTCTCTTATATCATCAAAGAGCTTGAAGACAGCCGTCTCAAAACCGGTGAAGAAGAAGAACTCACAACCAAAAAAGAACATCTCAGCGGCAAAGAAAAAATTTTAAATTTCTTGAATGACTTAAAATCAAACATGCTCGAGGCCAACTCGCAGTTGATTTTGGCACAAAAGATTTTGCTGCGCAATCAAAATATTGTCAAAAATTATCTAAGCGACAAAACCGAATTTTTTGAAAATTTGAATGATAAAATCGACGCGCAAAATGGCGAAATTGACAAAGCCACAAACGAAGTTGAATTGCTTGCAAAGCAACTAAACAACAACTCCGAAAGCCTTGACGAAATTGAAGAAAGATTAATGCATTTAAAAAGTCTCGCACGCAAATTTAACACAACCCCCGACAATCTTCCGCAAATTCTTTTTGACGCACAAGACAAATTAAAATTAATTGAAGGCGAAAGCGAAAGCGCGCAGAATCTGGCTTTGGAGCACAAAAAACTTCTCGCACAATATCAAAAAATTGCCGAAGAACTCAGCGAAAAACGCCAAAAATCTGCATTAAAATTGGCCAAAAAAGTTGAAGAAGAATTGCAATTCTTAAAAATGGAAAATGTAAAATTTCGCGTTGATTTTACAAAGTTGGAAGAATATGGTGTAAGCGGTTATGATCGCGTCAAATTTTGTGCATCACTCAACAAAAATAATTTTGACGACATTGCCAAAATCGCCTCTGGTGGCGAGCTTTCACGCTTTATGTTGGCGCTAAAAGTTGCGCTGATGGAAATAAAATCCGTGCCCACAATGATCTTTGACGAGATCGACACCGGCATCGGTGGAAGCACGGCAGACGCGGTTGGAAAGCGTTTAAAAATTCTATCGCAAAAGTTGCAAATTTTGGTTGTGACCCACCAACCTCAAATTGCCGCAAAAGCAGATTTACATTTTCGTATTAATAAAATACAAGATAGCAACAAAATAAAAACCGTGATAAAAAAATTGTCGGAAGACGAAAAACATCACGAAATTGCGCGCATGATCTCTGGCGAAGAAGTCACACCAGAAGCCATCGCAGCAGCAAAAAAATTGAAAAATATATAACAAATGGCAGCAGCAGAAGATAATCCATTAGTTCGAAATTTTCGAAATTTCACCATAATCAGCGTGTTGATAATTTTTGCTCTTGGCTTGTGCTTTTATATCACCGGAACGCTGGTTGTTGTAACAATCAACGGCAAATTTGATGTCATTCAAGCTTATGCAAAATTGCCTCTCAACAAGCAATTTATCTATCTGTGGCAAAGTCTTTACACCTATTGGCAGTTTTATATCAAGCATTTTAGCCAACTTACAGTTGACAGCTATAACCACTTCACCACCAAATTGTGGATAAGCACGCTTTTGCCATATTCAATTCTCTTCACCCTCGCCTTCCTTTTTAGAGCGCCACTCATGGACTGGCGGCCTTTCAAAAAACCAGAATCAATTTTTGGTGATTCAAAATGGGCCGGTGTTCGCGAAATTAAAAAAATGGGTCTGCGCTCTCGCCACGGCGTTTTGCTTGGCAAATATAAAGGTAATTTTCTAATTGCCGACGGCTATCAACACATATTATTGTTCGCGCCAACAGGTTCTGGTAAAGGTGTGGGCTTCGTAATTCCCAATTTGCTGTTTTGGCACGATTCGGTGATTGTGCACGATATCAAGCTCGAAAACTATGAACTAACCTCAGGCTGGCGCAAAAAACGCTTTAAACAAAAAGTGTTTTTGTGGAACCCAGCAGATCCAGACGGCGTGTCTCACTGCTACAACCCCATGGACTGGATCAGCAAAAAACCAGGACAAATGGTGGATGACGTGCAAAAAATCGCCAACTTCCTTCTTCCTGAACAAGAATTTTGGCAAAACGAAGCTCGCGCGCTGCTTACAGGCATCATGCTCTATCTCGTTGCCGATGAATCAAAACCCGCCACTCTTGGCGAAGTTGTGCGCACACTTCGCAGTGACGACGTGGTCTACAACCTAGCGGTTGTGCTCGACACTATGGGCAAAAAAATTCACCCCGTTTCTTATATGAACATCGCTTCATATTTGCAAAAACCCGACAAAGAACGTGGCTCCGTAACCTCTACAGCCAACTCATCTCTCGAGCTTTGGGCCAACCCGTTGATCGACACCACAACTGCCACTTCCGATTTCAACTTGCACCAATTTAAAACCGTCCCTCACACCGCCTATATCGGCTTGACACCAGACAACATCAGCCGTCTCAAGCCTTTGATGAACATGTTTTATCAACAAGCTGCAGCCTTTTTCACTGCCAAAATGCCGCAAAAGCACGAAAAATATGGCGTGCTGATGCTGATGGACGAGTTTCCAACTCTTGGCAAAATGGAGCAATTCTTGGCCGGCATCGCCTATTTTCGTGGTTATCGCGTGCGTTTGTTTTTGATCATTCAAGACACCGAGCAGCTCAAAGGTATCTATGAAGAAAGTGGTATGAACTCGTTTCTGTCGAACTCAACTTATCGTATCACCTTCGCCGCCAACAACATGGAAACGGCCAATTTGATTTCGCAACTTCTTGGCAACAAAACCGCCGAACAAATTTCTTACAACAAGCCAAAATATTTAGACTTAAACCCAGGGTCGCGGTCACTGCACGTTTCAGGCACGCAGCGTGCATTGCTGTTGCCGCAAGAGGTTATCCAACTTGCAAGAGAAGATCAAATTATCTTGATCGAATCGCAGCCACCAATTCGCTGCAAAAAAATTATTTATTTCCAAGAAAAAATGTTCACCTCGCGCTTGATTGGCAAAGTCGATATCCCACACCAAGCGCCTTATATGCCTGACCACACTGCCAACAAAAAAGGTGGCGGCGACAAAGCCAAAGACGCCACTCCTCCACAAAGCGATGCTGGCGCTGCAGGCGGCAACAGCAGCACCGATGCTGGATCTGGCGATGGAGGCAATGCTTCATCTGGTGGCGGCGACAATGCCGGCGTAATCGAAGGCAAAACCGAAGAAACAACATAACATGACCACCACCCTCAAAGCCGCAGTAATCGGCGATCCGATTGCCCAATCACTCTCCCCAAAAATGCATAATTTTTGGCTAAAAAAACATGGCATCAATGGCAGCTATGAAGCGAAGCATGTAAAAAGTGAAGAGCTTGAGAAGGCAATAGAATCAATGGTGGATGAAGGTTACGCCGGGTTTAACGTGACAATTCCGCACAAAGAAACCATGTTCAATTTGTGCAAAACAAAAACCGCAAAAGCCAGTTTAACAAAAGCAATAAACACAGTTACGCTCAACAACGGCGCACTTTGCGGTGACAATTCTGATTGCGACGGCTTCTTAAAAAACCTCCAATTTTTTTACCCAAATTTTTCCATCAAAGACAAAAATATTTTCCTCATTGGAGCCGGCGGAGCAGCGCGCGCAATATTATACGCCACAATCGAATCTGGCGCAAAAAACATTTTCATAACCAACAGAAGCGCCACAAAAGCACAAATCTTAATCAAAGATTTCACCGATTTTGCCGAACAAAAAAATTCACAACTCCATTTTTGCAACAAAGAACAATTCGCGCAAAACCTTGACAAATGCGACCTCTTGATCAATTCAACCTCGCTTGGAATGACAGGCCAAGAAGAGCTAGATCTCGATTTGCAACAGCTAAACCCCTCCGCCATAGTTTACGACATCGTCTATAAACCCCTAATCACAAAACTGTTGCAAAACGCAAAAAACCGCGGCAACAAAATCGTCACTGGCCTTGGAATGCTTGCCTTTCAAGGCGCCGTTGGCTTCGAATCTTGGTTTGGCCAAAAACCCGAAATCAACGAAGAATTACTAGAAATGCTAAAAAAATAATCAGAGCACTAAAAAAAAATTAAAAACATGAAAAACACAATAAAATCCATCTTCAAAGCCAGCAAATCCATAATCCTACTCATCGTCCTAATCTGCCTAATAACCTTCATGGTCAACAATCGCGACATCATCAAACTTGAGTTCTTCCCCCTGCCCGTCACCATCGAAACGCGCTTATTTATAATCATCCTCACATCCTTCCTAACCGGCTTCCTATGCGCCTTCGCACTATTATCGCGCACCCTCTTCAAAAACTTCATCCACAACTTTAAAATAAATCGCAAAAAGAACGAAAAGCCTGTTGATTTACAAAGTTAATGTTATAATATTATCAAATCATCACTTTCACTTAGGCTGCACTCTCCTTTAAATTCAATCAACATATTAACAATAAACATTTTTAACGATGGCTAGTAATTTGACCGTAATGGGAAATAAAGAAATACTCTTGGTTGCTGAAAATATCGCCCACGAAAAAGGCATTTCACCGCAAGAAATCATACATGCAATGGAAGAAGGCATCAAAGCTGCCGCCAAGAAAAAATACGGCCACAACCTTGCAATTGAGTGCCAAATTGACAAAAAATCTGGCCATATTCGCCTTTTCAACTCATTGAAAGTTGTTCAAGATGACGCCGAAGATTTTGACCCAAAATCACAAATCACTTTGTCGCACGCCAAACAAAAAAACCCAACCGTAAAAATTGACGAAGAAGTTATACAGGAACTTCCGCCAATCGATTTGAACCGCGTCGTTGCTCAAGTTGCACGCAACGAAATCATCAAAAAAGTTAAAGAAGCTGAAAAAAATAAAGAATATAACGAGTTTAAAGATCGCATTGGCGACATCGTCAGCGCTTCTGTCAAAAAGGTTGGCCTCAAAAATATCGTTATGGAAGTTGAAGGCTATGAGGCCGTAATCCACGAAAGCGGCTTGATTTTGAAAGAGTCAATGCGCGTTGGTGACCGTGTTCGCGTTTATATCGAAGACGTTAAAAAAGAACCATTTGGCGCCCAAATTTTCTTATCGCGCACTCACCCACAATTTTTGGTGAAATTGTTCGAGCAAGAAGTGCCAGAGCTTTATGAAGGCAA
>CAYPUN010000004.1:8991-17432 GCA_964413985.1 uncultured Rickettsia sp.
AAAATCGACGTAATCACTGAAGAAGAAGAATCAAGCCGCAGAACAACAGAGTTCAACCAAGCTTCAAAATTGTTCGTCGAAGCTTTGGATGTGGAAGATATGATTGCAAATCTTCTTGCTTCTGAAGGCTTCTTAACCGTTGAAGATCTTGCTTCAGCAGATGTTCACGAAATTCAGTCAATCGAAGGATTTGACGAAGATGTGGCAAAAGAAATCAAAAAACGTGCTGAAGAATATTTGCAAAAAACAACTTAAAAACTAGGATTTTAAATGACCGAAAACAAAGATAACGCAACAGGCTCACGCTCGAAGCTGACTCTCAAACTTGCCTTAAAAACAACTCCAGAGTCAACCGCTGCGGCTGCGCCAAAAGCTGTTGAAAAAAGAACTTCAACGGCAGTGCAAGTTACAATCAAAGGTCGCAAACCCGCTCAAGCAGCACAACCAAACGCCAACACCGGCCTCAGCAAAAGTGAATTTGATGCACGCCTCAAAGCAATTGCTGGAAGCTCTGACAACATCGCTTCTGAAGATTTTAACGTGCTTGACAAAATTTCAAAAGTCACTGCATCAGAAGCTGAAGAAAAAAAATCGGCAGCAAAAGAAAAAAAATCTGCTGCAAAAAAAGTTGAAGAAAAAACCGAAGAAAAAATCGTTGCGGTTGCCAAAGAATCAAAAGCACCTCAAGAAGAAAAGAAAGAGGCTGCCCCATCTCCCGCAGCACCAGATCGCGAGATCGACAGCTTCAACGTGCGCGACAAAATCAAGCAAAGTTTAGAAGTTTCAAATCGCGAAAAAGCTGAACGCGAAAAACTTCTTGAAGAGCGCCGCAAGCAAGAACAAGAAAAACTCGAAAAAGAAAGAGAAGCCAAAGCAAAAAGCAAAAAATTTGTTGATGAATTTGAAAGCAACAATAAGAAAAAACCTGTCTTCAACAAAGACAGCAAAATCAACACTCGCAAGCTCACTTATATCATCGACGAAGATTCAGATTCTGATGGCGGTGGATTTTATCGCAAAAGAAAAAAACATCGCGATCATCATGTTGTTCAAGAACAAAAAGAATATAAAAAAATCATACGCGAAGTTGCGCTGCCAGAGCTTATCACTGTTGCTGATTTGGCCGATCGTATGGCCGAAAAAACTGGTGATGTTGTAAAAAAACTTTTCACTATGGGCATGGTTGCCACGTCAAATCAAGTGATTGACGCCGACACCGCAGAGCTTATCATCTCAGAATTTGGCCACACCGCCAAACGCGTTTCGCACTCTGACGTTGAAAGCGTTTTGACCGACGAAGAAGATTCAAGCTTGCCAAAATTGCCTCGCGCTCCAGTTGTCACCATCATGGGACACGTTGACCACGGCAAAACTTCTCTGCTTGACGCAATTCGCACCACACAAGTTGTGGCTGGCGAACATGGCGGCATCACGCAGCACATTGGCGCATCGCGCATTCAAACTCCAAACGGAAAATTTATCACTTTCCTTGACACCCCAGGCCACGAAGCCTTCACCGAGATGCGTTCTCGCGGTGCCAACATCACCGACATTGTCGTGCTTGTTGTTGCTGCAGATGATGGTGTGAAAGAGCAAACAGTTGAAGCAATCAGCCACGCAAAAGCAGCAAAAGTTCCAATCATTGTTGCCGTAAACAAAATCGACAAACCGGGTGCAGACCCTGAGCGCGTGAAGCACGAGCTTCTCTCGCACGAAATTGTCGCCGAAGATTTGGGTGGCGATGTGATGTTCATTCCAGTTTCTGCCAAACAAAAATTAAATCTCGACAAACTTGAAGAAGCAATTTTGTTGCAAGCTGAAGTTCTCGATTTGAAAGCCGCTTATGAAGGCGCCTCAGCTGGCGTGGTTATTGAATCGCGCGTTGATCCAGCGCAAGGTGTTGTAGTTTCACTTTTGGTGCAACGCGGCACGCTTGACATTGGTGATTTGATCGTTGTTGGAACATCTTTTGGCCGCGTGCGCAAAATGTCTGACGACAATGGCAAAAATATCAAAATTGCCTCGCCATCAATTCCAGTTGAAATTCTTGGCTTGAACCAAGCGCCAAACGCAGGCGAAAAATTCTTCGAAGTGAAAGAAGAAAAACATGCGCGCGAAATTATCCTCTATCGCGAAAGAAAAGAACGCGAAGAAAAATCTTTGAAAAATTCCGCAAGATCTTTAAACGACATCTTCCGCGAATCTGGCAAAGGTCGCATCAAAAACCTAAACGTGCTTATCAAAGCCGACGTTCACGGTTCTGTTGAAGCAATTGTTGGCACAATCAACAAGCTCAGCAACGACGAAGTTGCAATCAAAGTTGTGCATCAAGGCGTTGGTGGAATCACCGAAAGCGACATTTCACTCGCCGCAGTTTCAGGAGCAATCATCATCGGCTTCAACGTGCGCAGCAACAATGCCGCAAAAGAAATCGCCAAAGCAAAAAATGTTGACATTCGCTATTATTCAATCATTTACAACATCGTGGATGACTTGAAACTATTGCTTTCAGGCATGTTAGATCCTTCGAAAAACGAAGAATATCTCGGCCAAGCAGAAATTCGTCAAGTGTTCAAAATTTCTAGCTCGGGCAAAATTGCTGGTGCATTTGTCACTGATGGCCTCATCCGCCGCAGCGCTAAAATCAGGCTTCTACGCGACAATGTAGTGATTCACGACGGCATCCTCAAAACTTTAAAACGTTTCAAAGAAGATGCAAAAGAAGTTAAAAGCGGCTTTGAATGCGGATTTTCTATTGAAAATTATGAAGACATCAAAGAGGGCGATTCAATTGAATGCTACGAGGTTGTAGAACAAAAACGTAGCCTTTAGTTTGTAAGGTAAGCAACCATTTTTTATTTGCAACTATGCTCAACAAAAAAGCTTTTTCGCTAATAGAACTCTCTGTTTCACTTATTATCGTTTCCATAATCATTGCTGGCGTCATAACTTCTAGTCGAATGCTAAACGAAGCCAAAATAGCAAATGCCAAAACTTTGACACAAGGCTCTCCTGTTGCTTCAATTTCAGGGCTTTCATTGTGGCTTGATGCAACAAATGACAACGCTTTTGATGTTGTTGATCCAGATGAAGATAGGCAAATTTCAACTTGGAAAGACACAAACCCACAATCATCAATTAAGCGTGATTTTACACAAACCACTTCAAATGCAAAACCAATTTTCAAAGCAACTGGAATCAACGGCCTGCCCGCCCTTTATTTTGACGGCAGCAATGATTATATGAAAATCTCTTCTACAAATATATTTGATTTTACAAATGGCACGGGAATCACGATTTTTATGGTTCCAAAAATACTGCGCAACCTATCCACTGCTCAAGTTATGCTTTTTGAAACAAACTCTGAGCGATTCTCTTTGCAATTCACCACAACATATTTGCGCTTTGATTTTGTGAGCGGAACAGTTGGCTCTGGAAGTATAGTTGGAGTAAGCTCATCAGCAATTCATAGCGCCGCAACAGTTTTAACATTCACAAAAACCACATCCTCGCAATCAATTTATATCAATGGCGCACTGAATCATTCTCAAAATGGCTCAGCGTCATTTTCGCTGCCACTTAACGCCGAAATGGCTCTTGGATGCTATTCTAGCTCGGGAACGCGCTCGCTGTTTACACAATTCAACCTCGGCGAATTAATCATCTTCAATCGCTATTTAAAAACCGAAGAGCGCAAAGCGGTTGAACAATATCTTGGAAAAAAATGGGGAATCGATGTCAGCTAAACCCCGCCAAAACTTGACAAAGCAAATTTAAACATTAAATTCAAAACACTAACTTAAAAAAACATTTATGAAATATCACATCTCTTCGCGAATCCTTCACTGGACAATGAGCATAATCATTTTGGGCCTGCTGGCACTTGGAATTTATATGGCTGATTTTATGCCGCAAGACGCCGAAAACAAATTTATGATTTATGATTTGCACAAATCTTTTGGTGCATTGGTTTTGATTTTAATTTTCATCAGAATCTTCAATCGCTTTATCAACAAGGCTCCAGCGCTTCCTGAAGGCTTGCCAAAAATTGAAAAAATCGCTTCGCATTTGGTTCACGTTGCGCTTTATTTGTTGATGATTGGCGTGCCACTTTCTGGATATTTGATGTCAAATGCTTATGGATTTCCGGTGCATTTATTTTCTCTGCAATTGCCAATGTTGATTGCGGCGCAACCTGAAAATGGCCATTTTTTTGCTGAGTGTCATGAAGTTTTGGCCTACAGCCTTATAGCTGCAATTGGTCTTCACGTTGCCGGCGCTTTGAAGCACAGATTTTTTGATAAGCCAGAAAATGATGTTCTTGGCAGAATGCTTTAAAACCACAATCACACAAAAACCTAAAATCAAATGCTCAAAATAAGAATCATCCCCTGCCTTGACGTCAAAGATGGGCGCGTTGTGAAAGGCGTCAATTTTGAAAATCTAATCGATGCTGGCGATCCCGTAAAACAAGCCGAATTTTATTATAAAGAAGGCGCAGACGAGCTTTGCGTGCTTGATATCACTGCCTCAATTGAAAATCGCGCCACAATTTTTGATGTTGTAAAAAACATTGCCAAACATTGCTTTATTCCTCTCACAATTGGCGGCGGCGTCAAAGAAATTGAAGATTTTTCGCAGCTGATGTTGTGCGGTGCCGACAAAGTTTCTATCAACAGCGCAGCAATAAAAAACCCAGCTTTAATCACACAAGCAGCGTGCAAATTTGGCTCGCAAGCAGTGATTGTGGCAATTGATGCGAAAAAAAATTCCAGCGGAAATTATGAAATTTTTACGCATGGCGGCAAAAATGCTACAGGCATCAACGCAGTGGATTGGGCGCTTGAAGCGCAAAATTTAGGTGCGGGAGAAATTTTATTAACCTCGATGGACAAAGACGGCACTAAGTCGGGCTATGATTTAGAGCTGATCAAAACTATCACTGCAAAATTAAAAATTCCGTTGATTGCATCAGGTGGAGTTGGAAAGCTGGAGCATCTGCAAGATGGCTTAAACAATGGTGCCAGCGCTGTTTTGGCGGCATCAATTTTTCACTTTAAAGAATTTTCGATCAAGCAGGCGAAAGAGTTTTTGTTGAAGCAAAATATTGCGGTGCGATTGTAAAGCTGCAATTCCTGCGCAAGCGGGAATCTAATTGGGTTTTTGGTGCAAAAAAGATTCCTGCTTTCGCAGGAATTGCATGGTGGAAAAAATTACAGCTTGATATAGTTTTGGAGAATAAATAAAAAACACCTACAACTCATATCCCACCACAATCACGCGATTATCCTTAAACTCTGCATCGGCTTCAATCTCACGTTTCAAGCGCATTCTCACAATAAAATCCTTATCCTCTCCCGCTTTAATTTTGTGCTCACGAAAACATAAACATTCATAAAATTCGATATATTTTTCTGCCGATGCCGGTTCAATATAAGGCATTGGACGCACTTTTATATCATGATCTGAAGTGTTTTTAACATTATAAACCACCGCCACATCGCCCCCCGCGGCAACAATCTTGGAAGGCTCTAAAGCCTTAAATTGAAAATCCTTCGAATGCTCTTTTGTCATAAAAAACACTTCATAACGCTCTTTTGACGTGCTTTTTGGTAAATAATATGATAAAATGATCGGATAGCATTTGTCGGTTAAACGACAAATGTAATTAAAAGGTTGAATCATTAAAAAACCGAGTAATATTGCACTTAGCAACAAAATTAATGCACGTTTTTTTGACATTTTTATGACAATTATTGATTATAAAATTCCTTTCGACATTTTTGCAGACTGGCTTAAAAAAGCAACTGCAAAACCAGAAATTGTTGAGCCTACTGCCATGTGCCTCGCCACTGTTGACGCCGATGGAAGGCCATCTTCGCGCATGATTCTTTTGAAAAAATTTGATGATCGCGGCTTTTGTTTTTTTACCAATTTGACCAGTCGCAAAGCTGCGCAACTTGAACAAAACAAAAACGTCGCGCTTTGTTTTTATTGGGGCGCGCTTGGTATGCAAGTTAGAATTGAAGGTGAAATTGAGCCAGTTTCGCCAGCAGAAGCTGATGATTATTTTGCCTCAAGAAGACGCGGCAGCCAAGTTGGGGCTTGGGCTTCAAAGCAATCGCAATCAATGTCAAATTGGCAAGAATTTCAAGATCGCATTGCCGAAATTGAGCAAAAATTTGACAACCAAGAAGTGTCACGACCGCCCTTCTGGTCTGGGTTTCGAGTCGTTCCACAAAGAATAGAATTTTGGCAAGAAGGCGAATTTCGTATTCACACCAGAGATCTTTACACCAAGAGTGGCAAGGGTTGGCAAGTTACTAAACTTTATCCTTAAAAGCATATGTTTAACTTCTATAAACAGTCAGAAGCCGCGCTAATCAAGCTTGCAGAGACAATTGAGGCGCAAGATAAAAATTCAATTTTTGATGTTGAATATTCTGACGGAATATTGACAATATTGGTTGAGGCCACCGAGCAAGAATATGTGATCAATCGTCACAGCGCCAATCAAAAAATTTGGTATTCTTCGCCGCTGAGTGGCGCAGATTATTTTTCGCTTGATGAAAAATCTGCAAAGTGGCTAAACTCTAAGGGCGAAGAGCTTGAAACAAAACTTTTCGCTGAGTTGAAGAGCTTTAAATAAAAAGTTGAACTAACAAAAACTTTGAATTTAGCTAAAAAAGTTTTTAAATAAAAAAATAAATAATAGTGATTGCAATATTTTGAGATTTATAGCGAGACTTATGGCGCTTCGCCCCGCTTAGCTTTTTTTAAGCCGACGAGGCTTAAAAAAAGGTTGCCGTAGGGGCGAAGCGCTATAAGTCTCGCTATAAATCTCAAAATATTGCAATTCGAATCAAAATAAAATTAAAAATGACAAAAAAAATTCTCTTAATCGAAGGTGATGGCATTGGGCCAGAAGTGGTTGGTCAAGCAAAAAAAGTCCTCGATTTTTTCAACAAAAACACCGACAAAAAATTTGAAACAGAAAATGCACTTCTTGGCGGATGCGCTTATGACGCGGTTGGAACACCCTTCCCTGACGAAACTTTAAAACTTGCAAAAGCCGCAGATGCAATTTTGCTTGGTGCAGTTGGCGGCCCAAAATGGGAATCGCTCGAATATAAACACCGCCCAGAGCGCGGTTTGCTTGGCATTCGAAAAGAGCTTGAATTGTTCGCCAACCTTCGCCCCGCCAAAGTTTTTGACGCACTTGTTGATAGCTCAACTTTAAAACGTGAAGTGGTTGAAGGCCTTGATATTATGATTGTACGCGAATTGACAGGCGATTTATATTTTGGTCAACCTCGCGGCGTTGAAACCTTGCCAGACGGCACCAGACGCGGCTTCAACACTATGACCTACACCTCAACCGAAGTTGAAAGAATTGCAATTGTTGCTTTTGATTTGGCAAAAATTCGCGGCAAAAAATTATGTTCAATCGACAAAGCAAACGTGATCGAGACTACAGAAATGTGGCGCGAAGTGGTGTCTGAAATTGGTGCCAAAAAATATCCCGACATCGCCTTGTCGCACATGTATGTTGACAATGCTTCAATGCAGCTGGTGCGCAATCCAAAACAATTTGACGTGATGCTTACAGGCAACATGTTTGGCGACATTTTGTCTGACACCGCATCAATGCTGACAGGCTCTCTTGGCATGTTGCCTTCTGCATCTTTGGGTGCAAAAATCAATGGCAAACAACATGCGCTTTATGAGCCAATTCACGGCTCGGCCCCTGATATTGCTGGTCGCAACATTGCTAATCCAATTGCCACAATTTCAAGTTTGGCAATGATGATGCGCTATTCTTTTGGCTATGAAAAAGAGGCGGCGGCAATTGAAAAAGCAATTGAAAATGTTTTGAACAAAAGCCTGCGAACTGGCGATATTGCTAAAGCGGGAGAAGATAAAATTTCTTGCTCACAAATGGGTGATGCAATTATTGCAGAATTAAAATTATAAAATTATGGCGAAAAAAATAGCGTTAATTTTGTTAATGTTTATAGCTTTTTCGCCATATTTTTCTAGCGCTCGCGCCCAAACTTTTCGCACCACAACATTTGATGACCGCCAGTCCTGCCAAGAAAACAAAGGCATCTGGCGCGAGTTTGGCAATGGTTGCGTTGATGAATGCGAAAGCAAATTTGACAAATATGTCACCTGCACCAAAGAACTAAAATACGCCTGCGATTGTGGCCGCGGCCGCTGCTGGAGAGATGGCAAATGCCTCACAATTGATGCTTATACAAAAATTTACAACAAAGAAAGTGACGAGCGCGCCAAGGTTTTGGAAGCGAAGAAAAAAGAGCGCGAAGAGCGTATCAAAAGTGATCCGAGTTTGAATAATTATTTGCAGAATTTATATATTCAAAAAGGTATGGAAATTAAAAAAAAGGCTACAATTTTAGAAGCTAAAAGAATAAAAAAGA
>CAYPUN010000004.1:17442-30089 GCA_964413985.1 uncultured Rickettsia sp.
TGGCGCGCCAGCAGGACAACCGGCGCCACCTCAGCAGCCAAACGCAATAACCCAAGCTGCACCAGCTAGAGATTTGCCAACCTCGCCAGATGGCGTCACACAAGTGCCAGCAGTGGTTGCACCAACAACGCCGACGCAAGGCACGCCAACAGCTGGTTCGCAACAACAAGTGCCGCCAATGTTTTTGGAAAAAGAGAAACAAGATCAAGAAAAACAACGCCAACAACAGCAGCAACAAAACAGCGGCACAGCCGGAACACCAGCTGGAAACCCATCAGGAAAAGATGCGCCAGTTGCACTGCCATCGATTCCACTACCAAATTAGGATTAACCCCCGCCAGCAAAAGCGCGGCGACGCAAAAGCATCGCGATCTTCTTAAGGACGATCTTCTTAAAATTTAAACCAACTCTCCCACCAAGCTGCTCGGCCTTGCTTGCAAAATTTTCACCTTAGCAATTTTGCCCAAATAGCCGCGCATCACATCTTCATTTTCAACATCAACAATCACCGATTGCAACCACGGACTTTTGCCCCAAAGATGCGCTGCCTTACCATCTACAGCCTCGCGCTTTGTGCTTGCAGGCGCTTCTCTTTCAAACAACACGTCCATTTCCATGCCTTTGAATTTTTGATTAAACTCAATTTGTTGCTGCGTTAATAATTTTTGCAACTCGGCCAAACGAACTTCTTTCACATCCTCTGGAACCTGTATTTTAGCATCTGCAGCCGGCGTTCCAGGACGTGGCGAATATTTGAAAGAATAGCACTGCGTGAAATTTACTTGACGAATCAAATCCATTGTATCTTCAAAATCTTTGTCAGTTTCACCGGGGAATCCAACAATAAAATCTGAAGACAGGCCAATGTCAGGCCTTGCCGCTCTAATCTTCTCAATAATTTTAAAATAATCTTGGCGCGTGTGTTTGCGGTTCATCGATTTCAAAATATTGTTTGAACCCGATTGAACTGGAAGATGCAAAAACGGCATTAATTTTTTGATGTCGCGATGCGCTGCAAGCAAGTCATCAGCCATGTCGCGCGGGTGAGATGTTGTATAGCGAATACGCTCAATTTGTGGAATTTCGGCAACTTTTTCGATCAATTTTGCCAAGCTTGATGAAGCGCCTTTTTCATCCAAACCATGATAGGCATTGACGTTTTGTCCGAGAAAATAAATCTCTTTCACGCCTTGATCTGCAAGGCGCAAAGCATCATCATAAATTTTTTGCACTTCGCGAGAATATTCCGCACCGCGAGTATAAGGCACCACGCAAAAAGTGCAGAATTTGTCACAGCCTTCTTGCACTGTCACAAACGCACTGGCGCCAGTTCCAGCCTTTGAATGCGGCAACAAATCAAATTTGTCGTTTGGAGTAAATTCTAAATTAATTTGTTTTTTCTTGTCACGAATCACCTTTCCAACCAAGTCGGGCAAGGTTTGATAGCTTTCTGGCCCAACAACAATGTCAACAACTTGCGAGCGGCGAAAAATTTCTTCACCTTCAGCTTGGGCCACGCAACCAGCAACTGCAACGATCATCTCCGAGCCATCCTTTTTTTTCTGATCCTTGAAAGGACGCAAACGACCCAAATCTGAAAATAATTTTTCGGAAGCTTTTTCACGAATGTGACAAGTGTTGATAATCACCATATCAGCGCCCTCAGGCGTTGGCACGGTTTCATAGCCAACTGCAACCATCAAATCTTCCATACGATCAGAGTCATAGACATTCATCTGACAGCCATAAGTTTTTATGTGTAATTTTTTCATTTTATTTTTTAAATCCTACAATAGTGATAATTTCAAAAGTCGCCAAAACCGCGCCATCATTGGTTTGATAAGCATCGTGATAATTTTGCAAAAGCCTGCGCAAAAAATTGCGTGTAAAAAATCGGCGGCTGCGCTTCAACATTATATTGCCCTGCCCCATCAATTTCAAATCTTTTAATAGTTTTAATGGGTTTTCGTATGAGACCTCAACGCGCTCTAGGTTTGAAACAGGGTTGGAAAAACCAGCTTTTTGCAGCAGCATTGCCGCGGTTTTGACATCAATCGTTGGAATCATGCGTGGCGACACTCCAGAATAAATTTCGTTTTCGGTGTTGAAAATTGTTTTGTGAAGCTCGGGCAAATTTTCTTCACCAAAGAAGCTGGCAACGAACATTCCATCTGGCTTCAGGAGGTTTTTGACTTGCAGCAAAAATTGCGGCATTTGGTTGATGTGATGCAAATTTAGATTGCTGACAATCAAATCGAAAGATTCTTTTTTGAAGGGAAGAAATTCATCGTCGGCAATTGCTGACAAAGCTTTTGCACTCACGCCTCCATTCACGCTATCAATTGCTATAACATTTTTTATCGGCAACAATCCGCTCAAATAGCCATCGCGCGCGCCAATTTCAAGGGCGCTTTCAAATTTATCGCAAAAAAATTGCAAATCTTCAACAATTCTATTTGCAATTTCATGATAGAGAAAGCTATGATTGGCAAGGGTTGCAGCCACGCGCTTGCGATTTTGTTTCAATAATTTTCGATCAAATATTTCGTTCATCACATGAAAAATTTTTTAAAAAAACTCACGGGGATCATCTTCCCCAATCAATGCCTTGCATGCGCTAAAATCATAGATGATGACGGTCTATTTTGCAATGAAGATTGGCAAAAATTAAAATTTATCACCACGCCAAAATGCGCAATTTGCTCGCAACCTTTTGCCTTTGATATGGGTCTTGAAGAAAAGTTGATATGCCCTGCATGCCTTGAAAACAGGCCCTCTTTCGATGATAGTATAATAATTTTTCACTATAACGAGCCGCTAAAAAAAGCAATTGGCGATTTAAAATATCGTGACAACATCAATTTAAGCAAAAAATTCGCGCAGCTGCTTGTGAACAAACTTAAAAATGAAGCGCAAAATTATGATTTAATTATCGCCGTGCCGCTGCATAAAAAACGGTTGCAACACCGAAAATTCAATCAATCTATATTGCTTGCACGCTTTATTTCCAAGGCTTTCAAGCATTTGAAATTTCATCCCGATATTTTGCTGCGCACCAAAAACACCAAATCGCAAGTTTCGCTAAGTCAAAAAGATCGCATGCAAAATTTGCGCAATATTTTTGAAATAAACGCAAAATATAAAAATGAAATTTTAGGGAAAAAAATTTTGCTAATTGATGATGTGATGACAACTGGCGCAACTTTGGATAATTGCTCGCAAGCCTTGAAAAAAGCTGGCGCAAAGCATGTTACGGCGGTGACGATTGCGAAAAATATTTTGAGTTAAAAAAAATATTATTGCCACAATTATAATTCCTAAAAAGCGCCATTCCTGCAAAAGCGGGAATCTTTAATTGCGCACAATAAAACACTTTAAAAATTAAAAAAAACCTAAACCAACTTCAACAAAATTTCTGACGAACTTTTCCACCAAAAATCTTGCATGCCATCAGCAAATTTTGCTTGATTAAAATGACGATGAAAAACTCGCACCAAGCATTGCATTTCCTCGTCAAATTCATCATTCACAACACTCACTTTATAACCAAATTTTGCTAAATTTTCTTTAATATTTTGAATCTCGTCATCTTTGTCGCCAAGAAGAAAAAGCTTCTCATCATCAACAGCGTCAAGGGCTGGGAAGAATCCAATACCATTTTGCGCCAAAAACTTCCAATCAAAAAATTGCGATGGATCTTGCTTGCGATCAAGCAGGCCAGTCTCTCTCACATAAGCAATATCACTATGACCCAAAATTTTCTGCGGCTTTATCGAATATTTTTTTATCAAATATTGAAACAACTCTACAGCCGCAAGCATTTGTGGCTGAGCAAATTTTTGCGCAAATGGCTCGGTGTTCAAAAATTCGATGCCAATTGAAGTTGCATTTAAGCCGTCTAAACCTTGCCAATAGCTAACTCCAGCGTGATAAGCAATATTATTTTCGTCAACCAATTGAAAAATTGCACCAGTTTCGTCAATCAAAAAATGGGGGCTAACTCCAGATTCTATATACATTGCAATTGCAGCATCGGCGCTGTTTGCAGCCGTGTGATGTATAATCAAAAAATCAACCTCGCGCGCGCCCTCAACTGGCGTAAAAAACTCCGTAAATTTCTTGCTTTGGTCAATATTCATAGTTTTTTTGACATTAATTTTATAAAATGTAGAATATAGCCAATTATCTTAAATCAAAAAAAGTTTATGACAAAACAAAATAACAAAAAAACTTCAAAAGAATTGGAAGCTTTAGCATTTCACGTGCAAGGCCAACCGGGAAAGGTTGCCATGCATGCCACCAAACCGCTTAACACACAGCGCGATCTTGCATTGGCTTATTCTCCCGGAGTTGCGGTGCCTTGTCTTGAAATTCAAAAAAATCCTGACGCTGCTTATGACTATACTTCAAAAGGAAATTATGTTGCCGTAATTTCAAACGGCACTGCCGTGCTTGGCCTTGGAAACCTTGGCGCTCTTGCTGGCAAGCCGGTTATGGAAGGTAAATCAGTTTTGTTCAAACGCTTTGCCGATATCGATTCTGTTGATATTGAAGTTGCAACTGAAAATGCTGACGAATTTATTAATGCCGTAAAATATTTAGGGCCAACTTGGGGTGGCATCAACCTAGAAGACATCAAGGCTCCAGAGTGTTTTATCATTGAAAGCAAATTGCGCGAATTGATGGATATTCCGGTTTTTCATGATGATCAACACGGAACCGCAATCATCTCTGCAGCCGGTATTATCAACGCTTTGCACATTTCTGGCAAAAAATTCAAAAATATAAAAGTTGTTGTAAATGGCGCTGGAGCCGCTGGTATCGCCTGTTTAGAGCTTTTGAAGGCAATGGGTCTGCCACATGAAAATGCAATTTTGTGCGACACTAAAGGCACGATTTATAAGGGCCGCACTGAAGGCATGAACCAATGGAAAAGCGCTCACGCAGTTGACACTAAAGCACGCAGCCTTGCTGATGCAATGAAAAACGCCGACGTGTTCTTGGGCCTTTCGGTTAAAGGCGCGGTGACAAAAGAAATGGTGAAATCAATGGCCAAAAATCCAGTGATTTTTGCTATGGCCAACCCCGATCCAGAAATCACACCAGAAGAAGCGCACTCTGTGCGCGACGACGCCATTGTTGCAACAGGACGCTCTGACTATGAAAATCAAGTCAACAATGTGATGGGCTTTCCATACATATTTCGCGGAGCTTTAGACGTTCGCGCTTCAACCATCAACGAAGAAATGAAAATCGCCGCAGCCCATGCAATTGCTGAGTTGGCGCGCGAACATGTGCCTGACGAAGTGATCAAAGCCTATGGCGGCCGCGACATGAAATTTGGCCCACATTATATCATCCCAACACCTTTTGACTCGCGCCTGATAAGCGTTGTGCCTCTTGCTGTTGCAAAAGCTGCGGTTTAAACTGGCGTTGCACGCAAACCAAAAAAAGACTGGGACGCTTACAAAAAACAATTGCAAGCACGTCGTGACCCTACAGCCAACAGCCTTGGCATGATCTTTGAAAAATTAGAACGTAAACCTAAAAAAGTTATTTTTGCTGAAGGCGAGCAACCAGAAATCATCCGCGTTGCTGCAATGTGGCGCGACAATGGCTATGGCACTCCAATTTTGGTTGGCAAAAAAGAGCGCGTTTTAGAAAACATGAAAGAAGCCAATATTGACCCTGCGGGAATCAAAATTTATAACGCTTCAATTTCTGAACAAAACAACAAATTTGCCGATTATCTTTACAAAAAATTGCAAAGAAACGGCGTGCTTTATTCTGACTGCTTGCGCATGGTAAAAAATGATCGCAACATTTTTGCGGCGTCAATGTTGGCTTGCGGTGATGGTGATGCACTGGTCACAGGACTCACTCGCGGCTATCGCAAATCACTCACCGATGTTTGGCAAGTGATCAAAAACAAAAAAGGCGAAATTGTGCTTGGCGTTTCGATGGTGATTTCAAAAGGCCGCACCATCTTTATTGCCGACACTGCTTGCTCTGAGCTTTCTTCTTCTGAACATTTGGTGAATATTGCATTGCAAACCGCCAAAAAAGTGCGTGGCATGGGCTATGAACCACGCGTGGCTTTCTTGTCATTTTCAAATTTTGGCAGCGCATTGAAGACCGAATCACAACGCATCAAAAATGCTGTTGAAATTATGGACACGCTGAAAGTTGATTTTGAATATGATGGCGAAATGACAGCCGATGTTGCGCTGAACATGGATAAAATGTCGCGCTATCCGTTTTGCCGCCTAACTGCGCCAGCAAATATTTTGATTTGCCCTGGGCTACATTCGGCGTCAATTGCAACCAAAATGCTTGAAGAGATCGGAAACTGCACGGTTGTAGGGCCAATTCTTGATGGCTTTGAAAAATCGGTGCAAATTATAACTATGCGTTCTTCTATTAATGATATTTTGAATCTTGCAGCTATTGCAGCTGTTGGGAGTAAATAAGGAGGAAGTTTTATGTCAGAATCAGCAGGGCCAAATTTGGGTGCAGAAGCTTTTAATCGTGAACAAGCACAGAAAGTTCATGCCAGCACTGCTCATGGCCCAACAAGCGGTGATGTTAGTTTAGGCGAGCATCCGATTCATGCACCAGAGTCATTGTCTTTGGGTGGAAGCGCACTGCAAATTCCAGTTATTGAAGAAGGTCAAGGAGCATTAGCCGATACAATGTTAAGCCTTGGCAATCAAGAGCCATGCGGCCTTTCAAAAGAAGCTATCGCTGGCTTGCACACCACAACATTAAATGGCGATACAAATTTAAGAAATGCTACCAGCCCTCAGGTTGGACTTAACGCGGATAAGGATCACGGGCTTGATACAAAAGGATCTTTTTCAACTCAAGGGTTGTAAATAGGCGGTTGCTAGAAAGTCAAATCTTCAACTTCTCAAGCCCCTTCACCTTGCCGATCCCAGCAAATGTAACCTTTGAGTCAAAAATATCTCCCGCCAACTTCGTTAAATCTTTTTTCGTTACCGCAAAAACTTTATCCAAAACTTCTTGGTCTGGAATCACGCGGTTGTAGGCCAAAATGTCGCCACCCAATTTTTGCATGCGACCACTGGTGCTTTCTTTTGCCATCAACAAACTTGCTTCAAACTGGGCACGAACGCGCTCCAGCTCATCATCCGTGACCTTTGTGCAAATTTTTTCGATCTCTTTTTTGGTGGCGGTTATAAGCTCTTTTGCTTTGTCTGGCGTGGTTCCGGCATATATACCAAATATTCCAGAATCAAAATTCATATAGTTGAAAGCATAGATCGAATAAGCAAGGCCGCGGGTTTCGCGCACTTCTTGAAACAAGCGTGATGACATTCCACCACCCAAAATCATCGATAGAATTTGTGCAGTATAACCCTTTTTGTCCAGATAAGACAAGCCTTCAAAGCCCATCACCAAATTTACTTGCTCGAGTTTTTTTTCTTTCAAAAACTTGCCACCATTATATTTTGCCTTTTGCGGAGCCTTGATTTTGGCCGATCCAAAGCCTGTAAAATATTTTTGCGTCCACTTCATCAAATCGCTTTGTTTGATATTTCCAGCCGCAACCACCGCCATATTGCCATAGTTATATTGCTTCGAAATATAATCAACAAAATGATCGCGGCCAAATTTTTTGATATTTTTTACAGGCCCCAAAATGCTGCGCCCCAAGGCTTGGTCGGGATATGCTGCTTCTTGAAAATAATCGAAAACGATGTCGTCTGGCGTGTCATTTGTCATGGCAATTTCTTGCAAAATAACGCCGCGCTCTTTTTCTAATTCGGTTTTGTCAAAGGTTGAATTTTGCAAAATATCGGCCAAAAATTCCACCGCAAATTCGGCATGTTTTTTTAGAACCTTTGCATAATAAACCGTTTTCTCCTTAGAGGTATAAGCGTTGATGCGACCACCAATTCCTTCAAAATCTTGCGCAATTTGACGCGCGCTGCGTGTTTTGGTGCCTTTGAAGGCCATGTGTTCAAGAAAATGCGAAATGCCGTTGATTTCTGGCGTTTCGTTGCGGCTTCCGGTGTTAACAAACACGCCAACTGAGACCGTTTCAACGTCTCTCATCTCGTCAACCGCAAGGCGCAAACCGTTTTTTAATGTTATTACTTCTTGTTTTGTCATGTAAAATGTTTTATGATTTTAGAAAATTTAATAGTGATTGTCTTATTTTAAATTTATTGGAAGGCTTATATCACCGTGCCCCGCTTAGCTTTTTTCTAAATCCCCTTGGGATTTAGAAAAAAGGTTGCCGTAGGGGCACGGTGATATAAGCCTTCCAATAAATTTAAAATAAGACAATTCCATATTCCTTTGCTTCAATTATGCTAAATCCGCCGCTATTGACAAACCTCGATGCCACAATTTCTTTCGCCAAGAAAGTGCTGTTTGAAAACCTCCAAATAAACATATTTTTGCGCGACAGAATCAGCCATATCGGCAAGAATGGCGCGGGCAAAACCACTTTGATGAACGCTGTTTATGGTCGCATGGATTTTGATTGCGGCGAGCGCTGGATGGATCCGAAGTCGTCTATTGGCTATCTTGAACAAAGCGAAGAAATCACGCCAAACCTTACGGTTGTAGATTATATCAAGGGAGAATTGCAACTCGACGACAACAAATTATATTTGATTGATATTGTTTGCACCAATCTGCAAATTGATCAAAGCGCCCTCACCCAAAATCTTTCTGGCGGCCAAAAACGTCGCGTGCATTTGGCAAAATCTTTGGTGATGCAGCCAGATATTCTGCTGCTTGACGAGCCCACAAACCATCTCGATTTAAACATCATCGAATGGCTGGAAGAATATTTGCAAAGCTATAAAGGCGCGCTGCTAGTGATCAGCCACGATCGCAAATTTCTTGAAAAAGTTTCCAACAAAGTTTTTTGGTTGCGTGCTGGAACCATGAAAATCAACCCTCACGGCTATAAAAATTTTGACGAATGGTCGCAAACAATCATCGAACATGAAGATCGCGAGTTAGAAAATCTCGAGAAAAAAGTTGATCTTGAAAGTGGTTGGTTGCAGACAGGAGTAACTGGCAGACGCAAACGAAATATTGGTCGCCTGCATTATTTGCAAGAGCTGCGCCAAAAATTGGAAGCACAAAGAAGGCTGACTCAGGCGAACAAAAATCACATCAGAATTAATTCGGAAAAAGAATTTGATGATGACGCACCGCAAGTGATTGCAAGCTTCAACAACGTTAGCAAAAAATATGATCGCGCCATTCTTGACAAATTTTCTTTGAAAATTTTGCGCGGTGAAAAAATTGGAATCATCGGCAATAACGGTTCAGGAAAAAGCACATTTTTGAAAATGCTGGTGGGCCAAGACCAGCCTGATGCCGGCACGGTTAAGCTGGCGCGCGATATTGAGTTTTCTTATTTTGACCAGCAACGCAGCGCCATCAAGCCACACGCTTCTTTGCAAGAAATTTTGTGCGAAACTGGTTCTGATTATGTCAATTTGCCCAATGGAAAAACGCGGCACATTTGCAGCTATTTGAAAGATTTTTTGTTTGATCCACAAGACGTCAAAACCTCTGCCGGCACGCTTTCGGGCGGTCAACAAAATCGCTTGTTGCTGGCAAAAACTTTGGCAAATCCCGGCAATTTTTTGATTCTTGATGAGCCAACAAACGATCTTGATATGGACAGTTTGGATATGTTGCAAGATTATCTCGAACAATATCAAGGCACGCTGATTGTGGTCAGCCACGATCGTGATTTTTTGGATAATGTTGCAACAAATATTTTGGCGTTTGAAGGTGATGGCGATGTTGTGAGTTATTTGGGTGGCTATAGCGATTATTTAGACTATCGTCAAAGCCGCGCACCACAAGGCTCCAACAAGAGCTCACTAGAAAAATCTGGGAAAAATTCTGACACTAAAAATGAAGAAGCCGCACCAAAAAAATCCTACACCTCAACCACCAAAATCAAAGCCGAGCTTGATCGCATTCCACAAAAAATAGAAGTTTTGGAGAAAAAAATTCTAGCGCTGAATGAAGAAATTTTAACAACAGAAAATCGCGCTCTATCAAATTTAGCACATATTTCTATCGAAATTTCACGCTCAAGTGAAGAGCTAGACAAGCTTGAAGCAAGGTGGGAAGAGTTAGAAAAAGAATTGAATGGAAAAAAGTAAGAAATAAACTCACTTGAAATATTTGCAATAATATCCCCTTCTCCAAACAACCGATGTTTAAGTTTAGAAAGATAAAGCGTGGCGATATTGCTTTGAACCGAGTTCGCCACGCGTCTGTCTGAGGGGCAAAGTAATGTCGCCACGCTTTATCTTTCTAAACTTAAACGAGACGAGTTGATTAGACAATACGACAAGCCTTATATTTCTCAAGCGCCACGCGCCTTCTCACATCATGATCCACAATTTTTTTCGCAGCATATTTCTTCGGCAACCATTTTTTGCAATATTCACCTTGCGGGTCAAACCTTTGGCGCTGTAGGTCTGGATTGAATATACGAAAATATGGCGCCGCATCAAAGCCACTGCCAAACACCCATTGCCAAGAAAACGGATTCACCGCCGCATCCGCGTCCACCAAGCACTCCCAAAACCATTGCTCACCTTTTTTCCAATCAAGCAGCAAATCTTTAATCAAAAAAGATGCCGCAATCATGCGCACTCTATTGTGCATAAAGCCAGTTTTCCAAAGCTCAGCCATGCCCGCATCAACAATATCAAAACCTGTTTTGCCCTTGCCCCACAAGGCCAGAGAGCCATCATCTTCAATCCACTCAAAATCACCATAATTTTTTTTCACCTCTTGCAAATGAAAATTTTTGTGAAAAAAGTTAACATGATAAGCATATTCGCGCCACAAAATTTCATAGAGAAATTGTTGCGAGTGATCACGGCGCGAAGCCTCATAAAACAAGGCGCGAACCGATATCATACCAAAACGCAAATATGGCGATATTCGTGAAGTTCCTTCAACCCCCGCAAGGTTGCGATTCTCGTGATAGTCTGCTAATTTTTTATCAAGAAATTTTATAATATTGCTGGCAATTTTTTTATAATCAAAACTCCAAGAGTCAGCAATATCAAGGTGCCACGAGCCTTCATTTTTTGGCAGCAAATCTAATTCTTCCACGCTCAAACTTTTTAAATCATGCTGCGATTTTATATTTTTTGGCGCTTTTGCAACCTCACCAATCAGCGAAATATTTTTCAAACATTCCTTGGCAAAAGGTGTAAAAACTTTAAAATATTCACCCTTCCCAGTCTTTATTTCCAAAGGCTTGAAGAGGGTTTTTGCTTTAAAAGATTTTATCGTTAAATGCGAAAATTCCTTCGCAATTTTTTTTGCCAATGCCGCCTGAGATTCTATGTTTGATTCATTAAAATAAACTGCATCAATTTTCGCTTCTTTAATAATTTTTGCAATTTGCGCAAAGCTATCACCCTTACGCAGCACAAGGCTCGCGCCATATTCATCTTTTAACAAATTGTTGAATGATTTTAAAACATGATGCAAAAAAACTTTGGCAGCAGCGCCAATTTTTCGCCCGAGATAGTTTTCGTCGTAAACAAAAAATGGAATTATGTTTGTGGCTTCAGCACTTGCAGCCGTAAGCGCTGGATTGTCCTTAATGCGAAAATCATCGCAAAAAATCACCAACGCTTTTGTCATATTTTTAAAAATGATTGTTGATTACAATTTCATTTTGTGGTAGATATCCGCCCTTTGGTTGCGCGGGTTTAACAGCTTTGCCAATTGTGATCATCATGCCAACAATATGATCTTGCGGCAAGTTGATTAGCTTTGAAACTTGCTCAACATCAAAACCAATCATCGGGCAAGAATCATAGCCCAAGCCCTTTGCAGCCAACATAATTGTTTGCGAAATCAAACCAACTGAACGCAAAGCTTCATCGCGTTGCAGCTGCAATTTTCCTTCATAAAAATTTTTGATTGCTGTCAACAAATAATCGCGCACATTTTGCGGAGCCGTATGCCAATAGCGTTGCGGCTCTTTTTGCCACGCGTTCAAATCGGCACACACAATCAAAAGCATTGACGCATCAGTCACTTGCTCTTGATTCCAAGCGGCTTGGCGCAATTTGGTGCGCAAATCTTTGTCATCAACTTTAACAATTCGCCAATGCTGAATGTTGAAAGACGAAGGCGCCTGCTTGGCCAACTCAAAAATTTGATTTTCTTGTTCGGCTGTCATTTTGTGATTTGCGTCAAAATGTTTTATTGAGCGACGTTCTTTTATTGCGTCAAATACGTTCATAATAATAAATAAATTTGAAAAGGCGTGGCCCAATAGCCACGGCCATTTATAGCTTATGCAATATATCCAAAACGATGATAATTTTTGCTTACAGATTGCTCTTGCAAATAGTGCAACAATTCAACTCTGCCATTATAAATCACAGGGTCAGCAATAATTGCCGTGCCATTTTTTGCTGCCGATTTTCTGATAATTTCAGCAACATCTGCCGCAACAACACGAACGCGCTTAAAGCTTTCAGCTCTAAATGCAAAGGCCGAATCTTCTTCAACAAAAGTTTCAACATTATTTAAAATTGATGCCGAAATTTGGCGAATTTTTTGCAACACTTCTTCGCTGCTCACGCTTAAATTTATTTTGATTGAAC
>CAYPUN010000005.1:0-3782 GCA_964413985.1 uncultured Rickettsia sp.
GAGAGGCGAAGTGATTGCCACGAAAGAAATTGATGCAAAAGATGTTGAGCTTGCGGCGCCTACAGATCTCGAGTTCTATCCCACTTCGCACCAAATTGCAATCACCAACTCTGGCACGAACCAAATCTTGGAATATGACATTGCCAAGCACAAAATCAGCGTGCTTGCAGGAAGCGGCGATCAAGGAGTTGAGGATGGGCAATATCCAAAAAATTCTTTGGCACAGCCTTCAGATTTAACCGTTTATGGCGGCAAGCTTTATTTTGTTGATTCTGAAAGCAGTGCGCTGCGCGTGATTGAAAAAGATGGCACTGTCAAAACCTTGATTGGCAAGGGTTTGTTCGCTTTTGGCTTTAAAAATGGCAAGAAGAGCGAGGCTTTGATGCAGCACCCGCTTGGTCTCACGGCTGATGACACCGGCGTTTATATTGTTGACAGCTTCAACCACGCCATTCGCCGCTACGACATCAACACGCAAGAATTGAGCAATGTGATGGGCGGCAAAAAGGGCGATCACGTTGGCAGCAACACCACTTTTGACGAACCAGAGGGAATCGTGTCAGTGCTTGATCGCTTCTATGTTGTTGACTCTAACAACAATCGCGTTGTGGTTGTGACTCGCGGCAAATTTTCTTCTGAAATTCTTGATGTGCTGCCGCCACTGCAATTGTCAAAAGAAGGATTTTTGCAATATTTGCCAAACCTTTATAAAGCCAATGAAGTCAAGGTTGCAATGGATGGGGTGACGTTAAAAATTGATCTCAAAAAAGGCTGGAAAATCAATGATTTGGGACCAAGTTTTATCAATCTTCTTGAAATTGTTAGTGATGAAGAAGCAAATTTGGTAAATACTTTTGATTGGAATATGATCGCCAACAACGAGCTAAAATTGCCAAAACTTGACCCGTCAAAGAACTATATTTTGCAAGGCTCCATCTATTATTGCGAAAATAAAAAAAATGCTTTATGCTATGTCAGCAGCTATGAACAAAAAATCAAAGCTGATGATGGCGAAAAAAATAATATCGTCAAAATAGAGCTGATTTATCAATAACCAAAATATGAAAAAACAAAAAAGTGCTTTTAGTTTGCTCGAGATTTCGGTTGTTATAATTATCATCGGCATGTTGTCGCTTGGCATCATGAAAGGCACGTCAATTGTGAACTCGGCGCGGGTTGCTTCGGCGCGATCTCTTAGCATGTTGTCGCACATCAGCGAAATTCCCGGTATGGTGGCGTGGTATGAAACTTCGATGATTGACAGCTTTCCTGCGGGGCAAAATCTTGACGTGGCGCAAATTAGTGAATGGCGCGACATCAGCCCCGGCTCAATTGCGGCGCAAAAAAACAAATTGACGCGCACCGCTAGCAGCAGCGTGATCTTTAAAATGAAAGGCATCAACAACGTGCCGAGCGTGCAGTTTGGCTCGTCGGGAAGCTTCACCTTGTCTAGTTTTTATCAAGGTGGCACCACACAAAACACTGTGTTTGTTGTAATGCGCCCAACAAGCGCGCCATCTGCCACGCAAATGACATTGCTCGATTCAGCCTCAGGCAGCTCAACTTCTAGCTCGATTGGCTTTATCACCAACAGAGTATATGTCAATTTTGGCTCATCACAAGGCACCGCAACCTCAACAAACGTGCCATCATTTGTTATCAACAACGATTATATCATTGCTGTTTCGTCAGACAACACCAACACCAAGGCTTATGTTAACGATGCCGTTACAAGCGCCGGAAATGGCACTATAAGCTCAGGAAACAACCAAATTAATGGTTTGACGGTTGGCACAACAAAATCAGGTGGCACGGCGTTTACAGGCTATATTTCAGAAATCATAATTTTCAATCGCGTTTTATCAATTGATGAAAGAAAATCGGTGATGGGATATTTGTCGAAAAAATATAAAATTGCAGTCACTGGAGTTTAAAAATGACTGAAAAAGACAATATCAATTCCAATTCAGCCCTTCTGCCGCAAGATTCCACTCAAAATCACGCCCAAGATCCTGTCCAAAATCTCGTCCAAAATCCTGGGGCCAATTCAAAATTAGCCAAATCGCCCGATAGTTTTTTGCAATATCTGCGTGAAATTCAAAAATTTCCGATTTTGTCACCGCAAGAAGAATATGATTATGGCATGAGATTTAAAAAGACCGGAGACAAGGAGGCCGCAAAAATGCTGGTTCAAAGCCACTTACGTTTGGTTGTGAAGATGGCGATGAAGTTCAAAAATTATGGTTTGCCAATAACCGATTTGGTGTCTGAAGGCAATATTGGCCTTATTCAAGCTGTAAAAAAATTTGATCCTGAAAAAGGTTTTCGCTTTTCAACTTATGCCATGTGGTGGATTCGCGCCAACATACAAGAGCATGTGCTGCGTTCGTGGTCACTCGTAAAAATTGGCACGACAGCCGCGCAAAAAAAATTATTTTTCAATTTACACAAAATAAAAAAGCGTCTCAATCAAGACTCGCAAGCAGCTCCTTCGCTGCCTGAAAGCCACATCAAAATCATTGCTGACAATTTAAATGTCAGCGAAAAAGAAGTGGCCGAAATGGATTCGCGCTTGCAAAATTCTGACACTTCACTCAACAATTTAATTAGCGAAGATAGCGACGAAGATGTCGGCAGTAAGCTTGCCGCTATTGAACAAAGCCAAGAAGATATTGCAATTGAAAATCAAGAAAGAGCTCGCAACGAAGAATTGCTACGCCAAGCGTTTGAAGTTTTGAACGAGCGTGAAAAAGATATTTTGATCAAGCGCCAAATGTCAGAAGTGGCAATGACATTGGAAGAGCTCAGCAAGGCTTACAACATCTCGCGCGAGCGCATCCGGCAAATTGAAACAAACGCTTTAGAAAAAATTAAAAAAGAAATTTTAAGACTTTCAAAAAAATAATGTTTACAGGAATTATTACTCACAGCGGCATTGTCAAAAAAATTGAATTTGGCGCAAAAAAAGATTGTTTGTTGGCAATTTCTATAAAAGAGAAAATTGCGCGCAAGCTTGATATTGGCTGCTCTATAGCCTGTAATGGAATTTGTTTAACTTTGATCAAAAAAACTGGCAACACAGTTTTTTTTGAAGCATCTGAAGAAACTTGCGCCAAAACTTCTTTGAAAAAATGGCAAGTTGGCGATGCAATCAACATTGAATTTTCGCTCAGAATGGGCGATGAACTTGGTGGACATTTGGTTTCTGGCCATGTTGATGGATGCGCTAAACTAAAAGCTTCAAAGCGTGTTAAAGGTTCTGTTGAAATGGTTTTTGCGCTTGAAAAAAACTCGCAAGATTTGCAAAAATTTATCGCCGCAAAGGGTTCGATCGTTTTAAATGGCGTGTCGCTCACTGTCAACAAAGTTGGTAACTTAAATAAACTAAGTAACTTTGAAGTAACCACCAATATTATTCCACACACTTTAGAAAAAACAAACCTAGGAAGCCTTGAAATTGGCGACTTGGTGAATGTTGAAATTGATTTAATTGCGCGATATTTGGCGCGTTTTTTGAAAAAATAAAATGACAAAAAAATATAATTTAGCCTCAATTGAAGAGATCATTGACGAAGCCAGACAAGGACGCATGTTCATTTTGGTTGATGACGAAAATCGCGAAAATGAAGGCGATTTGGTTGTGCCGGCACAATTTTGTGATGACCAAAAAATTAATTTTATGGCCAAATATGGTCGCGGCTTAATTTGCTTGGCTCTTACAACTCAAAGAGTGCAAGAGCTTGATTTGCCACTGATGTCTTTCAACAATCAATCACGCAACA
>CAYPUN010000005.1:3792-9479 GCA_964413985.1 uncultured Rickettsia sp.
TTCACGGTTTCAATTGAGGCGCGCGAAGGAATCAGCACCGGAATTTCAGCCTTTGATCGCGCCAAAACGATTGCCGATGCGATCAATTCTAGCAAGGGTCGCGATGATATTGTCAGCCCCGGACACATCTTTCCATTAAAAGCCGAAGATGGCGGCGTGCTTGTGCGCGCAGGACACACCGAAGCAGCAGTTGATATTGCTCGCTTGGCAGGCCTAAACGCTGCCGGAGTGATCTGCGAAATTATGAAAGATGACGGCGAAATGGCGCGCCTGCCCGATTTGCTAAAGTTTGCCAAACAGCACAAAATCAAGATCGCAACCATTGCCGACCTGATCGAATATCGTCGCAAAAATGAAAAATTGGTTATCGCAATTCATCAACAAAAATTTATCAGCAAAGATGCTGGCGAGTTTGATTTGAAAATTTATCGCAGCAAGGTTGATAATATTGAGCATATTGTTCTTAAAAAAGGAACAATCAGCGAAACCGCTCCCACATTGGTTAGAATGCATCACTTAAATATTTTTTCTGATTGCTTGGACGATGTTTCGCATGGCAAAAATTATTTGCTAAAAAAATCTTTGAAGAAAATTGCAAAGCATGGCAGCGGCGTGATGGTGATTATTCGCCAGCCGCAAGAGTCGCTGCTTGATATTTTGAACAGTGAGAACAAGAAGATCAAAGAGCTGCGAAATTATGGCACTGGTGCACAGATTTTGGCGGATGTTGGGGTGCGAGATATGGTGTTGTTGACAAGCTCGAAAAAATCAGTGATTGGGCTTGAGGGCTATGGGCTGAAAATTTGCGGCTATCGCAAGATATAGAATGATTGCAAACTGATACGCGCCCGCGCGCGGCGGCCCAAATAAATGAGATTCCAAGGTTTCAGCCACGCAAACCACGCGTGGCTGAAGGCAAAACTATCGAATCAAACACTCTCTTCTAACATAAAACATCGACGCGATAAAAAACAGCGTCACGAACAAAAATTGAAAGAAAAATGACAGCATTCTCATTGTCAATTCTTGCTTTAAAAATTTATTTTGGAAACCAACCAAAACCTTATATTGATATTTATCAGAAGTGCACAAAGCCACATAGCTATTGACTCTATCCTTCAAATCAAAGCTAGAAATAAATTCATCTGACAAGTTATTTTCTTGCACCGACAGTTCGTCAAACAATTTTTTATCATGCGCAAAAGCATTTTCTTTTGACTCAAAAATAATATCATTATTCATGCCAAGCAATGCGAAATTAACACCATACAAATCAGCGATTTCCTTATAGCGCGCCGACATTTCCGCAACTTTAAAACTAAGCGCCATCGTGCCAGCGTGCTTTCCCTTTTGATCTTGCGCACCAACACCAACTGGAATTACATATTGCCCGCTAGCCGCGCCAATTATAGGATCGCCCAAATAAACATGGCGCGGATCTTTGTTGGCTTGACGCAAATAATCACGATTCGACAAGTCGATAACATCATCAAGCAAACCAACTTCACTGTTTGCAATTAAACGATTTTGCGCGTCAATCCAATAAAATTTGCCCGTTGATAATTCATATTTTACAACATTTTGATCGTAGTTTTTTCCTTCTTGTATCAAGACTGTAGCTAGAGCCGCGTCACTTTTCGCCTCTAATATTTTTTTGTTAATTCCATTTAGAGTTGTTTCGGCATGATCAAAAATATTGACAAAATCGAGAGAAATTTTGTAAGCCGCAATCTCCATCATGAATTTTTTTTCAGCAAAAAAAGTTTTATAAGCCTTGTATGCATAGGCGCCAATCAAGGCGCTAGCAAGCAAATAAACGATGATAAAATAATAGCGTAACTCGCAAGATCTTTCTGTAAAAAAACGTCGCATAAATTTTTAAATTAATTTTGTAATTTTTTCTATCATCACGTCACCCAACTCTTGTGGGCCTTTTATTGCAATTGAGTTGCGATAAAAATTATCAACTTGATGACCAATGCCAATGCCAAAAATCTCGATCTTGGTTTGTTTTTCGATGCGGTGAATCACGTGGTGCAAATGATCGACAAGAATTTCACGATCATTTGTAGAGTTGGTCGAATCGTCAACTGGCGTGCCGTCAGAGATGATTGCGAGAATTTTTCTTTCTTCATCGCGCTGCATCAATCGGCCTTTGGCCCATAACAGCGCCTCGCCATCAATATTTTCTTTTAACATTCCTTCTTTCAACATCAAGCCTAAATTTATTTTGGCTTTTTTAAAATTTTGATTGGCCGATTTATAAATGATGTGACGCAAATCGCTAAGTCGCCCCGGATTTTGTGGCCTGCCCTGCGCTTCCCACATTTTGCGCGACTTGCCGCCTTTCCAATCAACAGTGGTGAAGCCCAAAATTTCAGTTTTTATGTTAAACTTTTCAAGTATCGTTGCAATGATTTCGCAAGCCAAAGCACTCATCACAATTGGTTGACCACGCATTGAACCAGAATTGTCAAGCAAGATCGACACTACAGTATCTTGATATTGCCGCCTTTTTTGCGAGATAAAATAATTGTCCAAAAATGGGTCAGTTATAATTTGTGTAAATTTTTTGCGATTCAAAACGCCATAAGATTGGTCTTGCTCAACAAAAGAATTTTTCTTCGCCAGCAACTTTTTTTTCAATTTCAAAGTTAATCTTTTTGAAATTGTAGAAAGCTTGGCGATGCGCAGATCTAGGCCATAGCGCAGCAATTCTAATTCATTTTTGCTGATTAATTTTTGCGGCAAAATTATCTCATCAAATTTGTTAGAAAAAACTTTATATGATTTTTTAAATTCAATTCCGTCATCATAAGATTCTTGATTGTCGCTGCGAAGCTGCATTGGAAGCGATTGCGAGTCAGATCCTGCAACAGTTTTTTCATCGGCAGGTTTTTCATTAGAGCTGGTTTTTTCTTCTTCACCGCTTTGTTCATCACCAAGCTTCGAGTCAATGTTCTCTTGGTTTTCAGTTGTATCTTGCGGCGCAGATTTTGATGATGGTTTATTTTCTTCATCATTTTCTTCTGGCTGATTTTTTTTATTTTGCTCTTCTTCTTGCTTTTTTAAAAACTCCAAAAACCGCTCCAGTTCTGATGCAAAGGCAGTTTGGTTCGAAATATTTTTTGCTAATTTTTTGATGTGCGCTTTTACATTTGGCGAGATTTTTTTCTCATCAACAAATTTTTGATCGGAAAAAATTTCTTGCAACAGCAACAGCGGATATTGCGCCACGCCAGATAAGTCAACGTTTTCAGCATCTTGCAAAATTTTCGTGATAATGTTTTTTACAACACCAAAGTAAATATTTTTTACATTTGCAACAACGCGAATTTTTTCAAAAGCATCAAACAATTCTTGCTGCTCATCTTGTTCTTGCAAAAATTTTTGATGAATTTCTTTTTGGTGAAATAAAAGATAGCATGCCGCCAAATCAGCGGCAGCGCGGGTTTGTGAAGCATTAGCTTCTTTTGGCAAAAAAACTCTATCACTTGCAACTATATTTTGATTCCATGCAAAAAAATTATTTTTTATATCAAAAAATTCAGCATTAATTTGTGACCTTCCCGTCAAGGCTTTGACAGTTTTTAAAGCATTTTCCAACAATTTTTGATCGGTCTTCTTATTATCCATCAAAACTATAGAATAATTACTAAACTTCACTATAATAGCTGCAAAAAACCGTAAAACCACAATTTTTTAAACATTAATGAAAATCGCAATAATAGGCTCTGGCATTGCTGGCATGGGCATTTCTTACATATTAAATCAAAACCACGAAATCACGCTTTTTGAAAAAGAAAGCAGAATTGGCGGGCATTCGCGCACTTTGGAAATTGATTATTTTGACAAAAAAATCGCTGTTGATACTGGATTTATTGTGTTTAACTACAAAAACTATCCCCATCTGAGCGCTTTATTTAAAAGGCTTGGCGTTGATGTGCAAGAAAGCAATATGTCATTTGGAATTTCGATAAATGACGGTTGGCTCGAGTGGAGCGCGCAAGATATTTTCACGCTTTTTGGTCAAAAAAGAAATTTTTTGCGGCCACAATTTTATGGCATGATTCGCGATATTTTAAAGTTTTTTAAAGCCGCCAAAAGCCTTGATTTGTCTAGCGAGATGACACTTGGTGAATTGCTTAAAAAAATGAAAATGGGTCAGTGGTTTCAAGAATATTTTATTTTGCCAATGGGCGGCGCAATATGGAGCTGCAGCTCGCAAACCATGTTGGATTTTCCGGCGCAAACTTTTATAAAATTTTTCAATAATCACGGATTGCTCTCAATCACCGATCAACCGCAATGGCACACGGTTAAAGGCGGCTCGCAAGAATATGTTAAAAAACTTTGCGCTGGTTTTGGTGATAAAATAATTGTTGATAGCGAAATTATTGCGGTGACGCGACAAAATAATAAAGTGCAAATCACTGATAAAAATAATGTGACGCGAGAGTTTGACAAAGCAGTGTTTGCCTGCCACGCCAACCAATCATTGCGCATAATAAAAGACTTAAGCGCAAAAGAAGAATCGGTTTTGCGTGATTTTAAATATCAAAAAAACGTTGCGTATTTACATCGCGATGAAAGCTTGATGCCAAAAAGAAAAAGCTGTTATGCAAGTTGGGTTTATATGCAAAATAACCAGCAAAATAGCGACTCGGTCAGTGTTAGCTATTGGATGAATAATTTACAAAATATCGACAAAAATTACCCACTTTTTGTCACTTTAAATCCACCAACGCAGCCCGCAAAAGATAAAGTTTTTGATGAACATATTTTTTATCATCCAATTTTTGATAAAGGAGCAATTGCCGCGCAAGCAGAATTGCCAAGCATTCAAGGCCTTGGCAATATTTTTTATTGCGGCGCTTATCAACGCTATGGGTTTCATGAAGATGGCTTGCTAAGCGCGGTTAATGTGGCAAAAATTATGGGAGAAAATATTCCATGGCTTTAAATTTATTATTCTGCGACATAGGCCACACAAGGCTTCGTCCCACTCGCAACAGCTTTTTATATAAGCTGTTTTATCTTTGCGGCACCACAAAAGAATTTGAAGAAAATGCAAAAAAGGTCAGATTTTTTTCTTACAATAAATTTAATTTGCTAAGTTTTTTTGATCGTGATCACGGTTTAAAAAATAATGAAAATCCAGAAATTTGGGCAAGAAAAATTTTGCAAGATTTTGCCTTTAAAACAGAAATAGAAAATGTTGTCCTTATTACTCTGCCAAGGATTTTGGGCTTTGTTTTTAACCCAGTAAGTTTTTGGTTTTGCCTCGACAAATCGCAAAAATTGCGCGGCGTTATTTCAGAAGTAAACAATACTTTTGGCGAAAGTCACAGCTATATTTCTTGCAAAAATGACGAAAGCGAAATCACTCAAAACGACATCTTAACAACAAAAAAAATCTTTCACGTTTCGCCATTTTTAAAAATTGAAGGCCACTATAAATTTCGCTTTTTTTATGAAGAAAAAAGAATTGGAATTTGGATTGATTATTATGACAATGATGGCCTTATGCTTACAACCTCAATGGTTGGCAAGATTAAAGAATTTAACAATAAAAATATAATTTTTTGCTTCTTTCTTTATCCGTTTTTAGCTTTTAAAGTACTTTTTCTAATTCACTATCAAGCGATAAAATTGCTATTGAAAAAAATAAAATACATAAAAAAACC
>CAYPUN010000005.1:9579-26605 GCA_964413985.1 uncultured Rickettsia sp.
TTTTAGAAATTGGCTGCGGCTGGGGCGGGTTTATGGAAAGCGCATTACAAAAAAATCACAATGTCACTGGCCTTACAATATCAAACGCGCAAGCCAGTTTTGCCAAACAAAGATTGCAACATAAATTGAACGAAAAATCGCAAATAAAAATTCAAGATTATCGCGACGAAAAAAACAAATATGACGCCATAGTTTCAATTGAAATGTTTGAAGCTGTTGGCGAAAAATTCTGGCCCAATTATTTTGACAAAGTGCATCAATGTCTTGAAAATCAAGGTCTCGCAATGATACAAACCATAACTATTCGCGATGATTTGTTTGACCAATATCGCAAAAGAAGCGACTATATTCGTGCCTACACTTTTCCTGGTGGAATGTTGCCATCATTAGAAAAATTTAAAATGCAGGCAAACCGCGCTAATCTTGATTGCAAAGACGTTTTTTCTTTTGGAAAAGATTATGCAAAAACTCTAAAAGAATGGCTAAAAAACTTTAAAAAAGTTGAAAAAACAATTTTAGATTTTGGCTATAAACAAGAATTTATCCGCAGCTGGGAATTCTATTTGGCCCTCTGCATTGGCGGCTTCGAAAGCGGTCAAACCAATGTTTCGCAGATTTTGTTACAAAAGAATTAGCTTCAATTTTTGCTATATAATTTAAAATTTAATTGTCATTTATATCTGACAATTCAACCCAACAAAAAATGAAAAATATTATAACCTTTTTAGGAGTTCTTATGCTACTTGGATGCAGCTCTACCAACATTTCGCAATATCAAAACACAACCCCAAAAATCAACGTCAAAGAATTTTTCAATGGCAAAATTGAAGGCCATGGATTCTTTCAAAATCGCTTCACCGGCAAAATTGAAAAACGCTATTATGTTGAAATGACTGGCTCTTGGAACGGCAATGACGGCACTTTGAGCGAAGTTTTTTATCTTGACGACAACACTACAATGAAACGTCAATGGCACCTAAAATCAACCGACGAAAACAATTTCACCGGCACTGCAAGCGACATTATTGGCACGGCAAAAGGCCAAACACAAGGCTTCGCGCTACAATTAAATTACACACTTGCATTTGATCGCGGCAACAACAAAACTATCAATCTCAATTTTGACGATTGGATTTATTTGATGCAAGACGGCAGCGCCATCAACCGCTCGGTCATGTCAAAATTTGGCATCAGACTTGGAGAAATTATTTTCAATTTTCGCAAGTTAAAATCGGGCGAAGATTTCAAACATAAATTTAACTAATCATGTTTTTAAATAAAAAAGTTTGGATTGTTGGCGGAACTCACGGCATTGGAAAAGCTCTCGATGCAGAGCTGACAAGGCTTGGTGCTAAAGTAATTTCTAGCGGCAGATCGGCAGCAAAATATCAACTCGATGTAAATAACGTGGCGCAAATTAAAGAAGCGCAGCAGCAAATTATCAAAGATTTTGGCGAAATTGATATTTTGGTTTATGCCAGCGGGGTTTACAAACCAATGTCTTGCGTTGATTTTAAATTGGAAGAAGCAATTGAAATTTCGCGCACAAATTTTGAAGGCGCGCTGAATGTTTTGTCGATTATGACGCCTTATTTTGTAAAAAAAGAATCGGGCCACATCGCAATAATATCAAGCATTGCCGGCTATTTTGGCTTGCCAAATTCTATTGCTTATAGCGCTTCAAAAGCAGCGTTGATAAGCATGTGCGAAACGTTGAAAATCGAGCTGCGCCATCATCACATCAAAGTGCAAATGATCAATCCCGGATTTGTAAAAACGCGCCTCACCGACAAAAATGATTTTCCAATGCCGTTTATTATTGAAAGCCGCGAAGCCGCTCAAATCATAGCTCGCGGGCTCGATTCAAACAAATTTGAAATTCATTTTCCAAAAAGATTAACTTATATTTTTAAGTTTTTATATTTGCTGCCAAGACGCATTCGGATATTTTTGCTGTCGCTGATTTAAGAATTTATAAACAACAAAATTTGGACGCACAAAATCAAGTTTAACAACACTTCTTCAAAGCCAAAACCAAAGCATCAATTTGCTTTTTATTATGCAAAGCACTAAAAGTTATGCGCAACCTTGCACCTTTTGGCTCAACGGTTGGTGGCCTTATCGCCGAAATCAAAAAGCCCTGCTCTTCAAGATTTTTTGCAATCTGCATCACTTTTTTATTATCACCAATCTTAATCACCACAATCGCCGATTGCGCCTTTGGCAAATTCATCAATTTGCAAAAATATTGCGCATTTTCTAAAACTTTTTTGGCGTAATTATTTTTAGAAATTAATTTTAGTGATTGCAATGAAGCCGCCAAAACACTGGCCGGAAGAGCTGTTGTATAAATTGCTGATTTGGCAAAATTGCGCAGATAATCAATCATAATTTTATCACCCGCAACATATCCACCAAAAGACCCAACCGCCTTAGAAAACGTACCCATACGCAACAAATTTTTATGCGACTTAAAACCATCGCCAGCAAACAATCCGTGCGCGCCATCGCTCAACATCAAACAACCAAACTCTTGCGCCAAGCCTTGCAATTGCTCAACCAAACCCACATCACCATCCATCGAAAAAACATCTTCAGTAATAATTAATATTTTTTGGTATTTTTTAATATTATCTTCAATCAACATCCGCGCATGCTTGGTATCATTGTGCGCAAACCGCAACAACTTCGCGCCACTCAATTTTATTCCATCAAGCAAGCAGGCGTGGATTAATTTATCCGCCACCACCAAATCATTTTCACCAACAAGCGCTGGAACAGCGCCAATTGCCGCTTGATAGCCTGAAGAAAAAACAATCGCATCATCACAATTTTTCATCTGCGCAATTTGCTTTTCTAGTTTTTGATAGAAAGAATTATTGCCACAAATATATCGTGACGACCCCTGCGAAACCCCGTATTTCTTGATTGCATCACATGCAGCTTTTTTCACCAACAAATTTTGCGACAAGCCAAAATAATCATTTGATGCAAAAGAAATTAACTTCACACCATTTTTTTTAACCACCACACCATCCGCCACATCAACAACAGCAAGCTCGCGATAAAGATTATCTTTTTTTAAACCAACAATTTTTTCTAAAAATTTCGACATATTAACCCTAAATTGCAATCGCCCATTTTTGACAAAGATAGCTCTCAATTGCGCGCCGCTCATCACTTTTTAAGGCGCGATCGAACATGATAATTTCGGCAATATCGCCATCATAATAAGCTGCATTTTTATAATTGCCAATGCTCGAAGCTGGATAAGAACTCAAGCCAGTTGCGGCTTCAGCCGAATTTCCACCTGTCAAATTTAAAAAAACTCCATTAAGAAAATAAGTTTTTGGATCATCGCTTTTGCTGCTATACGTAAAAACATGAATGCGCGCAACCGGCTCCACATAAGGCTCTACAGCCACATCAAAGTCATTGTTATATTGCGCAAAAGTTGCAACAGAGTTGGCGCGATATCCCAAATATAAATTGCCGTTAGTGCTGCCAGAATTTCCTGCCAAAAAATAATTTTCGTCTCTATCGCTTCTTCTTTTTTCAACCACAATCACCGTATAATCGCTGTTAGTCAAAAATTTTCCATCATAGCTAAAATAATCATCAACACCGTCAAAACGCAAGCAGGGCAGGCTGTTAATGCAGTTTTTGATATAGGTTGGGCGGTTATTGGCAAACTGCACCACGTTATATTTTGTGTCCGAAGTTGGATTTATATCGCGCCAATTGCTCACTTCAGAACCATTTATCGTTTCAAAATTATTTAGGCTGGCCTGCGAAGTGGGTTCAAACCACAAAACAAGATTTGGCATTGAAGCAACAGGTGAGTTCATCGTATATCGCTCTGCAACCCGCAGCCTGTAGGAAGAAATAAGATTGTTGGAATTGTTAACAAAAACAGCAAGCAGCGCAATTATGATCAGTACAATTGAAAGTTCGACAAGCGAAAAGGCTTTATGATTAAACTTCATAGATTAAAAATAAAATAAGAAGCTCAATTAGAGCTTATCCCAAAAATTGTTTTAGGGATAGCTCAATAATGTCACGAATTTTTGCGAGCAATCTTTTCTGGACGCGCTTAAATAAAGGCGTCTAGCTTTGACAAACTAAACGTCCAAATTCACTACTTTCAAGGCATTTTCTTGGATAAAGTCGCGGCGCGGCTCTACAACGTTGCCCATCAAAGTTGAGAAAATTTGATCAGCTTCATCATATTGCTCAACCTTAACTTGCAACAAGGTTCTGTTTGACGGATCAAGCGTGGTTTCCCACAATTGTTCGGCGTTCATTTCACCAAGACCTTTAAAGCGTTGAATCGACATGCCTTTTTTGCCAAGCTCGATCATGATGCTCATCAATTCTGTTGGCTTGTGCGCCACAACTTTTTCTTCATTTTTGATCAGGTTAACTTCGCTTTCAAAATCATCGGCGATCTGCTCTTTCAGTTGCGCGATGGCACTTGCTTCTGGCAAATCAAAATGCGCTTTTTTCAAGATATAAGAAGTTTTAACGCCCCTGGTTTCTTTGATAACTTCAACGTCATCAGCATCAGAAATTTCAACCTTCCACGACACATCATCATCGCAATTTAGATGTAGATTTTTTTGCGCTTTAGTGATGAAAGATTTTGTTTTTGCCGCATCTTTAATCCAAGATTTATCGAAGCCGCCCGCAAGAGCAACGCTTTCAACAACTTCAGCTGGAACCAAGCGTGACAAGCTTTGCACAAGGTGCGAAAATTTTGACAATTTGTGAATGAAATCGAGCAAATCTTTGCCAGCTCTGTTTTGCGCTTTGCTTTTCAGCACATAATTGTTAACGATGTGATCGTTGATATAGTCAGTGAGCGCCTGTTCATTCTTCAAATAAACTTCGCTTTGGCCTTTTTTCACTTTATAAAGTGGAGGCTGCGCGATATAGAGGAATCCATGCTCGATAAGCTTTGGCATGTGACGGAAAAAGAATGTCAAAAGCAAAGTGCGGATGTGCGAACCATCGACGTCGGCGTCGGCCATGATAACGATTTTGTGATAGCGAACTTTTGACGGATCGAAATCTTGCTCGCCAATGCCTGTTCCAAGCGCGGTGATGATGGTTCCAACTTCAACAGAAGAAAGCATTTTGTCAAAACGCGCACGCTCAACGTTAAGAATTTTACCACGAATTGGCAAGATGGCTTGATATTTGCGATCGCGACCACTCTTGGCTGAACCGCCCGCCGAGTTTCCTTCCACAATAAACAATTCGCTCAAAGTTGGATCTTTTTCTTGGCAATCGGCCAATTTTCCTGGCAGATTTGAAACTTCAAGCGCCGATTTTCTGCGAGTCAATTCGCGAGCTTTGCGAGCTGCTTCACGCGCCTGCGCCGCTTCCAAAGCTTTGCCGATAATAATTTTTGCATCAGCAGGACGCTCTTCAAACCATTGCGACAATTTGTCGTTCACATAAGATTCGACAAAAGTTCGAACTTCACTTGAAACCAATTTATCTTTAGTTTGTGAAGAGAATTTTGGATCTGGAACTTTTACTGAAAGCACGCAAGTCAAGCCTTCGCGCACATCTTCACCGCTTAAAACGATTTTCTCTTTTTTGAAAAGTTTGTTGTCTGTTGCATAGCTGTTGATCACGCGAGTTAAAGCAGCGCGAAAGCCCGCCAAATGCGTGCCGCCATCTCTTTGACGAATGTTGTTTGTGAAGCACAAAACATTTTCGTGATAGCTGTCATTCCATTGCATCGAAGCTTCAAGCGACAAGCCATTAGCCTTATCTTCAGCAACCACACTAACCGTGTTGTGCAAAGCATTTTTGCTGCGATCGATATATTTTACATAAGCCTCAACGCCGCCTTCATAAAATAAAATTACTTCTTTTGGCTCACCTTCATCGCGCAAATCGCGCAGAATAATTTTTACACCAGAATTGAGGAAGGCAAGCTCGCGCAAGCGTTGCTCAAGTGTAGAAAAACTGAATTCAGTGAAAGTGAAAGTTTCTTTTGAAGGGTGGAAAGTGACTTGCGTTCCTTTTTGTCCATTAGCATCGCCGATAATTTTAAGTGGAGCAACTGCAACACCGTGCGTAAAGCGCATATAGTGTTCTTTGCCGTTGCGCCAAATATTGAGATCAAGCCAATCAGAAAGGGCGTTCACAACCGACACACCAACACCATGCAAACCGCCAGAAACTTTGTAAGAATTTTGATCAAATTTACCACCAGCGTGAAGCTGTGTCATGATAACTTCTGCCGCACTTACGCCCTCTTCTTCGTGCATGTCAACTGGAATTCCGCGACCGTTATCGCGCACAGTCACAGAGCCATCAGCATTGATTGAAACTTGCACCGAATCGCAATGTCCAGCAAGCGCTTCGTCAATTGCGTTATCAACAACTTCATAAACCATGTGATGCAAACCAGAACCATCATCAGTGTCGCCGATATACATGCCGGGGCGCTTGCGCACTGCGTCAAGGCCTTTAAGCACCTTGATCGAATCGGCGTTATATTCGTTCATGTTGATTTCTTTTTCGATTTTTTCGACTTTCAGTTCTTTTTCTGACATTGTTTATTTTTGTGTAGGTTAAATATGGCGTCAATTATAAACTTGCCAGATAATTTTGCACTAAAATTGTGAGATTTTTTTTAGAGGAAAAACTAGGCCAGAAATGCGGTTTTGAATAAAGCCGATTCCCCCACCGCAAGCGCTACTAAGTAGCGTCAGTTGACGCTTAAAAATAGCCGTTTAGGCTATTTTTAGGCTGCTATGCAGAAGCGCCAGCATCAACCCAAGTGGTCACAGGGGTTTTCGCAGCTTTAATCTCGTCCAGCCTTCTTCTTGGAGTTGAAAGTGGATAATTGTGAAATCTGTCGCCACGACCTTCTTCAACTTCTTTGGCGATATAAATCATAGTTTCGATAAAATTATCGATCGTTTCTTTATTTTCAGTTTCTGTAGGCTCAATCAACATAGCGCCTTGAACCACAAGCGGGAAGAAGATTGTCATTGGATGCATGCCATATTCAACCAATGCTTTAGCCATATCAAGCGTTGAAATTCCTTTCGCTTTTTGCAATTTGTCAGTCAACAAACATTCATGCATGCAGTTGCCGTCAAATGGCACGTGATAATGATTTTTCAATTTCGCCAACACATAATTTGCGCTCAAAACCGCATCTTCGGCAACTTTTTGCAAACCATCAGCGCCATGAGACAGCATGTATGTAAGGGCACGAACGTGCATGCCAAATTGACCGTTAAATCCTTTAACTTTGCCAACACTGTCCGGATAAGCCTTGAAAGCATATTTGTCACCTTCTTTTACAACATGCGGAGTTGGCAAAAATTCAACCAAATCTTTGCGAACCGCGATTGGTCCTGATCCAGGGCCGCCGCCACCATGTGGAGTTGAGAAAGTTTTGTGCAAGTTGAAGTGCATCACGTCAACACCAATATCTGCCGGACGAACCTTGCCTACAATAGCGTTATAGTTGGCGCCATCGCAATAAAAATAGCCACCAACATCGTGAATTAATTTCGCAATTTCAACAATGTTGTTTTCGAATTTTCCGCAAGTGTTAGGGTTTGTGATCATGATTGCCGCAATGTCGCGCCCATGTTCAGCCACCAATTTTTTGAACAAATCAAGGTCAACCAAACCATCTTTGTTTGATGGAATAACCTTGATGTTGAAGCCGCAAATAGCTGCCGTTGCTGGGTTGGTGCCATGTGCAGAATCTGGAATCAAAACGATTTTTCTGTTTTCACCTTTCTTTTGCAAAGCTTTTCGAATCACCAACATGCCAGCAAGTTCACCTTGTGCGCCCGCTGCTGGAGCCAGTGAAACACCACCAAGACCAGTCAAAGTTGAAAGCCAATTTTGCAAATTATACATCAATTCTAAAGCGCCCTGCACTGTTGATTGATCTTGCAGCGGATGAATATCAGAAAGGCCCGGAAGGCGCGCCATTTTTTCATTCAAGCGTGGATTGTGCTTCATTGTGCAAGATCCGAGTGGATAAAAACCAGCATCAATAGAATAGTTTTGGTTCGACAAACGCACAAAATGACGAATCACCTGTGGCTCATTCACCTGCGCCAAGCCAATGCTGGCACGCTTTTGCTGACCAGTGCGAATTTTAAATTCTGCAACATCTGGCAAATCAACGCCGCAAGCGCCTTCGCGCGATTGCTTAATTAAAATTTCGGTTTCTAATTTCAAACCAACTTCTTTTGGAGTAAATGTCATTTTATTTCTCGTTTTTAATTATTTCAAAATTTTTTCAAGCTCGCTTGCAAACAGCTTCATGTCTGCTTCGCTGGTCAATTCGCTAACTGCAAGAACCATTTTTTTACCATCAGCAAATCCGCCGATAATATTTTTTTCGAGCAATTTTTTATTGACTTCAGCCGCGTCTTTGTTGATCTCAATCGTAAATTCGTTGAAGAAACTTTCGTTCAAAATTTTTACACCACCAATTTTTGCCAAAATTTCAGCAAAGTCGCAAGCCTTCTTGTGATTGATTAGAGCCAGCTTTTTGAAACCAATTTCACCAAGCAAAGATGTGTGAATTGTGAACGCAGTTGCGCACAAACCTTGGTTTGAACAGATGTTTGAAGTGGCTTTTTCGCGACGAATATGTTGCTCGCGCGCGCTTAGAGTCAGAACATATCCCGACTTGCCGTCAGCGTCAGTTGTCATGCCGCAAATTCTTCCCGGCATTTGGCGCATAAACTCTCTTTTGCAAGCAAAAAATCCAAGCAACGGGCCACCAAAATTTAAACCAACACCCAAGCTTGAAGCCTCGCCAACAACGATGTCAGCCTGTTTTGGTGCGTCTAGCAATCCAAGTGAAACGATTTCGTTTACAACCACAACAAGAAGCGCGGAAGCCTTATCTGCCAAGGCTCTAGCCTCATCAAGGTTTGGCACATTGCCATAAAAATCAGGATATTGCACCACAACCGCGGCGCAAGACTCGTCTGCCTTCGCAGCATCAACAAACTCTGCTTCGTTAAGCTCTAAATAAGTTTTTGTAACATCTTGATAATCAGGATGAATATTGCCAAAAAGCGCGATTTTTCTGCGCCCCGCCTTAATACGAAACGCCATCAAGCAGCTTTCAGCAAGCGAAGTTGCACCATCATACATTGACGCATTGGCAATTTCCATGCCTGTCAAGAGTGCGATAATACTTTGAAATTGGAAGATTGTCGCGAGTGTGCCTTGCGAAATTTCTGGCTGATATGGTGTGTATGAAGTTAAAAATTCTGAACGTTGAATCAGATGATCAACCGCAGATGGAATGTGATGGCGATAACAGCCCGCACCCAAGAAAAACGCGCCTTCAGAAGCTGCACGATTTTTTTTCGCCAGCGCTTTTAAAGTGCTTTCAACCTCAATTTCACCTTGAAAATTAGACAAACCCTCAACAGGTTTTTTCAGCAAAAATTGTGATGGCACCGCATCATAAAGTTCATCGACACTAGAAACGCCAATGGCTTTGAGCATTTCTTTTCGATCGTTTGGAGTTAAAGCTAGATAGCGCATGTGTGAAATAAACGAAGTTTTGTTAGGAATATAGCGACTCGGCGCTGAATTTTATGGCCTCAGAAATAAAATTCAAGAACGAAATGGCCAAAATCCCGAAAAATAAAATATTTAAAAAAACCCCACCCGAGATTAGAAAAAACCCCAACCCGAGCGCCGTATTATTTTATAGAATTAAGGCTTGAGGATGGTGCTTCGAGCCGAGTTCGCCACGCGTCTGTCTGAGGATCGAAGTACCTTCCTCAAGCCTTAATTCTATAAAATAATACAGCCGTAAACCAGTAATATTTATTGACTAAATAAAAAATCTCTCTAAAATGCCCGTCCCTTTATTATTTTAATGATTTTTTTATGGCTAAAAAAGAAGTCACCATAACTCATCCAAAACAACACACGATCAATGTTGTGATGACAAACGGCGACAAATTCCAAATCCTCACAGTTTGGGGAAAAGATGGCGACACTTTAAAACTTGACGTTGACACCAAGAACCATCCAGCTTGGCAAGAAAAAGGTCAAAGCTTCATCAACGTAAATGACGAAAGAGTTACTAAATTCAAAAAGAAATTTGGCGATTTCAAATTATAATTGATGACGCGTCAAATCCTTTGTTTATCAGGCTGGGGTCAAAAATCTGATTCATTAGAATTTATTTTTAATGATAAAATTTTTGATCCCTTTTCTGTTTCTTCCCTAGACTATTCACGCTTTGGTGATGTTGAAAAGTTTTTTGATGATGTTCGTGCGCAAAATCTAAATCCCGAAATTTTGGTTGGTTGGAGCCTTGGCGGCCAACTCGCTGTGCGCTTGATTGAAAAAAAAATTCTCAAGCCAAAATTATTAATTTTAATCGCGCCTCCTTTTCAATTGTTGAAAGACGAGCGCGTTCATGCTGGCATGGGGCTTGAGGCCTTCAAAAAATTTCGTGGCGATTTTGCCAATGCGCCAGACAAAACTCTCAAGCAATTTTCAATTTTAACCGCGATGAATGATCGCAATGCGTCAGATATAGCGCGCAACCTTGATGTTAACGACCACAATTTTGCACAGCTGGTTTATTGGCTTGACGAATTGGCTGGATTTTCTTGCTTTGATGTTGATTTTTCTAACATGCCACGCACCCTTTATTTTCATGGTGCTGGCGATATGATTGTTCATGTTTCACAAGCTGAATATTTTAAACAGCGCATCAAAAATTTACATGCGACAATTTTTATGAATTGTGGCCATGCCCCGCAACTAAACGATACACCAACTCTGAGAAGGATTATTAATGAAGAAATTTTGCGCGGTTAAAAAGGACAAAAGCCTTGAAACTGAAAGGCTAAGAGCTTTTTTGCCAACGATTGATTTTCTTGATGACTATGTCGCGATGCTTGACAATAAAGACTTTGTTGCATGTTATGGCGTTCATTATGATCATCAAAAAGCCAAAGAAAGATTGCTTGATGATATTTTGCACTGGGAAAAATATGGTTTTGGCGTGTGGATGTGGCGCGACAAAGCAAGCGGCGCCTATGTTGGTCGCGGCGGTTTAAAAAACTTTGCCCTCAAAGCGAAAGATGAAATTGAACTTTCTTATGCCATCAAAAAAGAATTATGGGGCAATGGTTTGGCGCTTGAAATTGCTCAAGCATCGATTGATTTTGCCAAAGAAAATTTGCATGTGCGCGATTTGATTTGCTTCACCTTACCTACAAACACAAGGTCTCTGCGCGTGATGGAAAAAATTGGTTTTAAATATGAAGGCGATTTTGTTCACTCAAACCGACCACACAAATTGCAGCGAATTTTGCTTAAAAATTTATAATTTTCTGCGATAGGCAATCGCTTCCAGCAAATGATGTTGCAAAATTTTCTCGCTCGATTCCAAATCGGCTATGGTGCGCGCAACCCGCAAAATTCGGGCGATTCCGCGCATAGAGGTTGACATTTTTTCTACCGATTGTTTTAAAATTTTTTGCGACTCATCATCAATTTCTGTAAATTTTTCTAAAATTTTTCCGCTAATTCTGCTGTTGGTTTTTGGCTGATTTTCCATTTCAACTTCATTTTCATAACGCTTTTTTTGCAGATCGCGCGCTTGCAAGACCCGCTGTTTGATGGTTGCAGAGCTTTCGCTTTTTTGTTTGGCACTAAAAAAAATGTCAATTGCTGGCACTTCAACAACAATGTCGATGCGGTCAAGCAAAGGGCCCGAGATCTTGTTTTTATATTCTTCGCCACATATTGGTGCTCTTTTGCATTCGCGCTTGCCATCGCCCAAATAGCCACAGCGACAAGGGTTCATCGCCGCCACCAATTGAAAATTTGCGGGATAGGTGACGTGAGAGTTTACGCGTGACACGCTGACACAGCCTGTTTCAAGCGGTTGGCGCAACGAGTCTAAAACTTGGCGCGGAAATTCAGCAAGCTCGTCCAAAAACAAAACGCCATTGCCCGCAAGCGAAACCTCACCAGGTTTGGCCTTGGCGCCGCCACCAATCATGGCAGGCATAGAGCACGAATGGTGCGGGTCGCGATAAGGTCGACTGGTGATCAAATTGCCATCAACCAATTTGCCGCTGATGCTGTGAATCATGTTGATTTCGAGAATTTCGTGCAAATCTGGTGCGGGCAAAATTCCACTCAACCGCGAGGCGAGCATTGATTTTCCTGTGCCGGGAGGCCCAACTAGCAACAAATTGTGCGCCCCAGCCGCGGCAATTTCAAGTGCGCGTTTGGCGCTTTCTTGACCTTTAACATCAGACAAATCAGGATATGTTGGATCGCGCAGAACCTTGTTGTTTTGTGGCCTTGAGAGAAATTGCTCACCTTTGCAATGGTTGATCAGCTCGATTAAATTTGCTGGTGCGATAATTGGCAAATCCCCTGCCCACGCGGCTTCAGAGCCATTTGCAGCTGGACAAATTATACCACATTTGCGCTGATTTGCACCAATACTTGCCGAAATTGCGCCACTAATTTGATTGATCGCACCATCAAGCGACAGCTCGCCCAAAGCATAAAAATTCTGCACATGATTTTGCGACAAAATTCCCATTTCAATCAAAATTCCAAGCGCAATTGCCAAATCAAAATGGCTGCCTTCTTTTTGCAAATCAGCCGGCGCCAAATTGACAGTGATGCGCTTTTGCGGCCACGCCACACCAATTGATGCAATGGCCAAACGCACACGCTCGCGCGATTCGCCAACGGCTTTATCGGGCAATCCGACAATTGTAATTCCGGGAAGTCCTACAGAAAGTTGCACTTGAACATCAACATCAACAACGTCTATTCCAACGAAAGAGAAGGTTTTTACTTTAGCGACCATGTGGTGTGTTTTTTAAAATTAATAACAAAAATATTTTAGTAAAAGTTTTTTAAAAGTTAAGCGTTGATTTGGTGGGTTTTGAGAGTTGGTGGTGACAACTCTGGTTTCTTGGTGGTGACAATTTGGTGAGCTTTGTGGTGAAAAGCTCTGTGGTGCGGGCTTCGTGGTGCAGGCTCTGTGGTGCGGTTTTTTGGGCCCTCGCCGTGGTGAGGCGGGTTTAGAGGTGAAATGCTTGACTGAAGTGGGAACTCAAACATCGCCACCAATCATGCATATAAAAAAATAGCTGTCTAGCAACCACAGGTTGAATTGAGAACAAAAGTTTCTACCTACATTAGAGAACTTTTTTACGTATTTTAATTTTTCTATAAGCTCTGAAGCCTTTATTTAAAAGGACATCAATCATTAACAAAAAATAAAAATAATTTTCACTAAAAAAACTATTTTTGCAAAAAAACTAGCAAAATTTTATTGTGCAACAGAACTTGCAAAACAAGGTCTATATAGCCTAAAAATATGCCAAAAAAACGGGGGCAAGCCTTGATAGACCTGCCCCCGCTCATTTATAAAAACAAAACTATAATGATGCGCGCAAAGTTTTTGTCGCGTCAACCATTTGTTTCAAAGCTTGCTTAGTTTCTGGCCAAGCGCGCGTTTTGAGGCCGCAATCTGGGTTAACCCAAATTTGCTCTGGCTTCAAAACTGACGTTGCTTTTTGTAGCAATGCCGTCATTTCCTCAGTTTTTGGAACTCTCGGGCTATGAATATCATAGACACCGGGCCCAATTTCATTTGGATATTTAAAGTTGATAAAGGCGTTTAACAACTCCATATTTGAACGCGAAGTTTCAATTGAAATAACGTCTGCATCCATATCAGCAATGGCTGCGATGATGTCGTTAAATTCAGAATAGCACATGTGAGTGTGAATTTGTGTGCGGTCTTCAACGCCTGAGGCTGTAACGCGGAAAGCATCAACTGCCCATTTCAAATAATCTGCCCACTTTGCTTTGCGAATTGGCAAACCCTCGCGCAGAGCGGCTTCGTCAATTTGAATGATTTTGATTCCAGCCTTTTCAAGATCCACAACTTCATCACGAATTGCAAGCGCAATCTGCGTGGCTGTAGTGCTGCGAGGTTGATCGTTACGCACAAATGACCATTGCAAAATTGTAATCGGGCCAGTCAACATGCCTTTCATATATTTGCTAGTCAAGCCTTGCGCATATTTCGCCCACTCAACTGTCATTGGTTTTTCACGTGCAACATCACCAAAAATAACTGGCGGTTTCACGCAGCGCGAGCCATAGCTTTGCACCCAGCCATTTTTCGTGAAGGTGAATCCACTAAGCTGTTCGCCAAAATATTCAACCATGTCGTTGCGCTCAAATTCGCCGTGAACCAAAACGTCAAGGCCAATTTCTTCTTGGAAAGCCACGCAGCGCGCGGTTTCTTCTTGCACAAATTTTTCATATTCCGCAGTCGAAATTTTGCCCGCTTTAAAATCAGCGCGCGCTTTTCTAACTTCTGCAGTTTGTGGAAAAGAGCCGATAGTTGTGGTTGGAAGCAATGGCAAACGCAATTCATGCGCCTGAATTTCGCGACGTTTCTGATAATTATTTTTACGATTTTTATCAGACTCAGTGATGCCTGCAACGCGCTTCTTCACTGCTTCGTTGTGAATTTTGCTTGAAGTTTTTCTTGCTGCAATTGCTTTTTTGTTTGCCAAAATATCAACTTCTTCACCAGCTGCCGCTTTAGCAATGGCGCTGATTTCAAGCAATTTTTGTTCTGCAAAAGCAAGCCAAGATTTGATTTCGCTATCAAGCTTATCTTCATTTTTCAAATCAACTGGACTGTGAATCAAAGAGCACGAAGAAGCAACAATCACGCGATCAGCACCAAGTGCATCAACAGCCTTTTTTGCCGTTGCAATTGAATTTTCCAAATCGTTAATCCAAATATTGCGACCATCAACCAAGCCAAGAGACAAAGACTGATGCGGCTTCACAGCCTTCAAGACATTTTCAAATTGACTTGCGCGAACCAAATCAACATGCACCGAATCAACATCCAAGCTAAATGCCAGCCCAGTGTTATCTTCAAGCGCATCAAAATAAGTTGCCAGATGCAATTTGATATCGCCGGCAAATTTTCTGATTTGTTGATAAGCGGCAGAATAAGCCTTCACAGCATCCGCAGCCAAATCTGTAACCAAAAATGGCTCATCAATTTGCACTTCTTTCACACCAATTTGTGCCAAACGCGCAAACAAATCTTGATAAGCAGAAAGCAAATTTTCAAGCAAATCTAATTTGTTGCTGCCGTCAATTGTTTTGCCAAGAAGCAAGAAAGACAAGGGTCCAATCACCACAGGACGTGTTTCAATACCCAATTTTTTCGCTTCCAAATAATCGTCAAAAATTTTGGTTGATGAAATTTTAAATTTTTGATTTTGCTTAAATTCACCCACAATATAGTGATAGTTGGTGTCAAACCACTTTGTCATTTCCATTGCAGTCACGTCTAGACCATCTTTTTGCGCGCCACGAGCCATCGCAAACACCAAATCGAGATCAACATTGCCGCCAGAAAATTTGAAGCGCTCAGGCACGGCACCAAACAACGCAAGGCTATCAAGCACTTGGTCATAAAACGAAAAATCATTCGACGGAATAAATTGAATTCCCGCCGCCTTTTGACTTTGCCAGTTTTTTGCTTTAATTTCTGAAGCAGTTTTTTGCAAATCCGTAAGCGAGCTAGAGCCCTTCCAATAAGACTCTACAGCCTTTTTTAGTTCACGATTTGCGCCAATTCTTGGGAAACCCAAAGATGCAGTTTTTAACATATAGTTTTGATTTTAGCCACCCGTGAGAAAATCACGAATAGTATTTATGCAAGGCTTTGCAGATGAGTAAAATAAAGGCGGGCTCGCATTTGAGTTTTTTTTAGTGTAGTCTCTTTTGCAAGTCGTAATTTAAACGACTTAGTTTTAAGTTTTTGGTGTTTTTATCGAAACTGTGAAATATTTTAATGATTTCCAAAAATGAAAGCAAGAAATTTAAAATTCACATTATATAATTGCAAAAATTCTTAAAAAATAAAATATTTTTATGCAACACAAAACCGATATAGTCATAATTGGAGCTGGCCCAGCTGGTTTATTCACAATATTTGAAGCTGGCATGCTAAAAATGCAATGCCACATAATCGACACGCTGGAGCACATCGGCGGCCAATGCGCAGCCCTATATCCTGAAAAACCAATTTATGATATTCCTGCTCATCCAAAAATTTTAGCCAACGAATTGGTTGAGTGCCTAGAAGCCCAAGCGCAGCCATTTGCGCCCGTTTATCACCTGAATCAACGCGTTGAAAAAATTGCCAATATCGAAGGCGGCTTCGTGGTCGAAACTTCAAAAAATGTTAAAGTTGAATGCAAGGTTATTATTGTTGCTGCGGGCTGCGGCGCCTTTGGGCCCAACCGCCCTCCCCTTGCTGGCATTGAAGAATTTGAAGGAAATTCAATTTTTTATTCCATCCGATCAAAAGCACAATTTGCTGATAAAAATGTTGTGATTGCCGGTGGCGGTGACTCAGCTGTTGACTGGGTTCTTAGCCTTGTTGACGTTGCAAAAAAAGTGCATTTGGTGCATCGCCGCGACAAATTTCGTTGCGCTCCAGATAGTGCTGAGAAATTGAAAATATTGGCTGCATCAGGAAAAATAAATTTGGTTGTTCCTTATCAATTAGATGGCTTGAAGGGCGCCAACGGCCAATTGCAACAAGTGTTGGTAAAAGATTTTGATGGCAACATCAAAGAACTTGAAGCTGATTATTTATTGCCATTTTATGGTCTTGCAATGGAGCTGGGACCAATCGCTGATTGGCACTTCAATTGAAGGAATTTACGCAATTGGCGATATTTGCCATTATAAAAATAAGTTGAAACTGATTTTGAGTGGCTTCGCTGAAGCTGCCACAGCTTGCCATGACGCTTATAAAGTTGTGCATCCAAATAGCGTTTTTCACTTTGAATATTCAACTTCTAAAGGTGTTGGAAATTAAAAATAAGAATATTTAATGACCAAAAAGGTCGCTCCTACAAAAGCTGGGTGGTGATTTCCGGTTGTAGGAGCTACCTTCGTGGTC
>CAYPUN010000006.1:0-18057 GCA_964413985.1 uncultured Rickettsia sp.
TCTTCATACAAAAATCCTTGCGGGGTTTGAGCGCGCCACAAATCTTGGCGCTCTAGCGTCCATTCAATTTTGCCGTCGGAATATTTTTTTATTGTATCCTCAACCGCAATTGCAGGAATCACGGCTGGATGAGTGTCGAGCTTTTCTAAAACGCCGGTGATAATTTGCTTTGAAACAAACGGGCGCACTCCGTCATGGATCAAAACTTTTTGCGGGTTATATTCACGCAGAGCCTCCAAACCCTTGCGCACCGAGATTTGGCGCGTTTCGCCACCAAAAACTGGATTGAGCAGATCAAGGCCTACAACCGCTTCTTCATAGAGCGCAACATCGTTTGGGTTTATCACGCAAATCACATCATCAATTTGCGGATGGTTCAAAAACGCCAAAATTGAGTGACGCAAAAGTGGCACGCCGGCAAGTGGCAAATATTGTTTTGGAATGCCTTCCGAGCTTAGGCGCGTGCCGCGTCCTGAGGTTGTGATTAAAGCGACGGTTTTTGTCATTTTTTGTTTTTTTTGATTTTAGTGTTTAGTGATTTTATTTTGTTTTGCCAGCAAGTCAAATTTTTGCTCTACGGTACCACCGCTGCACCAACCTCGCCCTGCCGCGATGAAGAAACTTGAGCGGCAGCTGGCTGCTTGGGCACAGAAATGGGTTGAGTTGAAACTGGTTGCAGCAACAAGCTGTCCAATTTTTCTATTTGAGAACTTTTTAAATAATTTCTATTCGCACCGCAGTTCAACAAAGCCTGCGCAACAATCGCAACATTTTGGCCAGAACATGACAAAACACAAGATAGGGGATTTTCTTTGTGATTTTGTGGATTAATTTTAACCCCCTTGCGCACAAACTCCCTAATTGTTGCTTCGATTTTTTCTATATCCAAAGCATGGTCACCGTCTTGCGAAATATTTTCTAAATAAGACATGAAGACCGTCTCAACCACGTCAAAACAAAAAACTTCTTGGGCAGAAATTCTAAATTTTGCGCGCAAATTGGCGTTAGGCAAATTTTTTGCGGGCTCTAAATCGATAGAGCCAAGGAGAATTGAGGTGTCTGAGAAAATTTTATAAGCTTGGCACTCTTTTTTTGCGGGCGATTCTAAAAACCAGTCTTCCACAAGCCCTTCGAAATCCAAAAAATTTTCTAGATCCAAAATTCCCGATTCAAGAAGATAGTTCAGCATCTCAACATTGTCTGTTTGCAAAGCTTCGAGCAAAAGATCTTCAGCCAATTTTAAATCAAAAAAATGTTTAGCAAAATCCGGATCTTGCAAAGCCTCCTCGATTAGCAAAATGCAATTTGGCGCGCTGCTGGCTTTCAATGCAAAAGAAATAACATTCTCGCCTTCGCTGTTTGTCAAAAAAAATGGATTTATTTTTTGGCGCTGCAAAAGCCTGATTCGCGCTAAGACTTCTTCGCTTTTGGCTTCTTCGCTTTTGGCTTCTTCGCTTTTGGCGCCAGATTTTAGAAGATCGAAAAGTTTTTTTTGCTCGTCGGTTAAAAAATCTTTTGATTCAAAAACGCGCTCAACTATAGCCAAAAAACCTTTGTCGCTATGCGCAAAAGTTGCAGCCGAAGCCCTCAACTCGCCACTTTCTTTAAAATAGCAGCTTTTTTGCAACTCAAGACCATCTTCTTTAAAAATGCGCAAGAGGGTCTCGATTTTTTCTTCATCAAAATTTTCACTAAAAACCGCCAACTCTGCCAAAATGCAATCTTTAAACTGCGGATTATTTTGCGCAAGCCTTTCAAACAAAAGCTTTATCGAATCTTTGTCAAAATCTTTTTTAGCAAAATTAAGGAACAATTCTAAAGCGTGAGAAGTTGCCAGTTTTCTTCCTGCAGCTTTGTTTGTAAAAAAATCATCAATTTTTTCCTGAGCCTCGACCGCAACACATTCAACAAGCTCTCCAAATCCATCATAAATTTTATCAACATCTTCACCATATAAATTTTTCGCTTTCAAAATGTGATAAAATTCTAAAAATTCTTTATATTGACACTCTGCCATTTGTGCATTTTCTGCAAAAGCTTTGCGGCATTTCTTGGCTCGCAAGCGGGAATCTTCGTCCAATTCGCTTTGGTATTTTTCTTCAAGGCTGTTCAAAAAATCGGCATCACTTGCAAGATCAATTGCGTCTTGCACACCTTCCATAAAAGCCATAAATTCTTCTGCCGACTCGGGATTACCCGCAATATTTTGTTTTATTTTTTCAAGCAAATTTTTGTTTATTGGTCTATTATATCGCGCTTGATATTGACCTTCAAATCCAACATAAGACCGCGCTATGCCTCGACCCTCTCTGTCGTTTTCGCGCAAATTTGACAAAGCTGCACTTATATCTTCAAACCCATCCCCAGCAAGCCCCCAAAGAAAACATAGCGACTGAGTTGAGCCAAAAATTCTATAGCCTTTTTGGTTAAGGGCGTCATTAAATAGCGGCGAATTATCGATTCTTGTCGGCCTGTTATTTTTTTCACTAAGAAGAGTGTTGTATGGATTCCAGTCCTTTTCGCCCAAAACAGCCATCACGCCATATAAACGAGCATATTTTTTTCTATCGACTTTAAAATTTTTTGCATCTCTGCCAAGCAAAACTATTTCTTCGTTGGGTCGATCTGCAATGGCCTCGTCCCACTTTAGCACAAAATGTTTTTGGTCGCCCTCAACAATAATTGCACTTCTTTTTACAACATATTCATCGCGCGACAATGCTCTTAACAACAGGCCGCCATAATGTTTTTCAATTGGAGCCCTTGCTTTGATTTTTGCAAATTTTCTACCACTCTCTATGTCAGTATAAAATTCCATTGGGCCTTGACTATCTTTGCCGCGCACAATTTCTTCAAACCTCCTAGCTGCCGGCTCTCGCCCACCTTCCTTTTTGACTTGCAAAACGATAGGTTTTGTCAATAAAGATTTTTTTCTTCTTTCATTTGCATCAAATTCTGGATCATAGGTTTTGATAAAATTTGCAACACCGTCATCAATTGCAACATCTTGCGCATAAAGCCTCAAAGGCTTGCCATCAATTTGAAAATCTGGCGTGATAAATCTTTTTTTCTTGATTAATGTTTCAATATATTTTGCATCATGTTGCAAAATTGCCTTCACCAAAATTTGTTTTTGCAAATCTCGCAAATTGAATCCAGCACTGTTTTCAAGCAATATTATTGCAATTTTTGTCGCCCTTTCTTCAGCTGTTTTATTTTGAAAGAATTTTGCGTCTGTAATTTTCTCGCACATCATTTCTAGCAAAGTGTCATCTTTAAAATTTCTCATCGGACGATTTATTTTTACGCCAGAATCAAAAAACAAATTCATCACTTTGGCAACTTTAGAAAAATCAACCTCCTGCTCCAAAAACAAAACCCTCCCAACAAACGCAACTGTTGAGCGATAATCGCAAACCGGATTTTTTTCCATTATTTTTAAAATCTCGTCACAATCAGCTTTTGCACAAGCACCGTGAAGAAGGCGCGCTCTCTCAATTGCATACTCAGAAATTGTCTTCAAAGAATCATCGGCAATTTGCGGATTTTGATTGTTTGCTAAATCATAAAAACCTTCTCTGATAAAAAATTTTACAAGCGAGAAATTATTTGCATCAAACGCAATATTTGCAGCCCTCTTGGCATTTTCAAAGCTATCTTTTTGCGCATAAAAAATTTTTCTTACAACCTGAACTGGAGCTATTTTTTGCACCGCATATTCAATCGGGGTCTGGCCAAGTTGATTTTTGATTTGATCTATATCTTCGCCAAAGCGAGAAAGTCTTTGTATTTCATAAGAGACGGTGAATTCTGTGCATTTTCTTGGTTCGCGCTCATCAATTATCAAAAAAATTTCTGGTGGCCGGGCATTGCGATACATTTTGTTTTAATAAATTGATAGCTTTAAATAACATCGTCAAGCAATATTCAAACCTCTTGACGATGTCACTTCAATAACAACCAATTTATTTTTTTACAACAAAATTGCAACAGCCGTCTTTCTATCAATGACCGCGACCACCAACCGCTGGGCCCCGCGATTTGCTTTGCGATTGCAAAGTGTCAAGGCCGATATCATTCAACAAAACATCAAGCACCTTATTTCTTGTTGCTGGTTTTTGAAATTCAGCATCCAGAAATTTTTTAACCAATAATAGAAATATAGCTCCACACCCCCATTATAGCACTTTTAAGAAATGACTTCAACAAAAAAACGACACAAAGCATTAACTTTGCAGAATTTGCAACAAAAAAAAGGGGGGGGATTATAGAAATTTACGACCTGCCATCATCTCCAATCTTTGGGACCGAAGCGCAGCCAACAAGCCTCAAGAGGCTGCGAAAAAATCCCGCTCCGCCACCGCGATTTCTGGCGTCAGTTGCGGGAACTTGCTGCCCCCGTTCATCCAAGCCAGACAAAGCCCCAGAAGCGTCGCCCGCCAAAGAAGCGGATCCACCGACTTCCGCCTCCGAAGCAGATCCGCCGGCGCTGGCCGCCTGCGCCCATCTTTCACCATCTTCTTGCGCAACAACTTTTTCTTCCTCGACACCAAAATTTCTTGCAGCCCGATGCTTTGGATTTGCTATCTCGTGATAAAGTTGCAAATATGACGCAAATTGCACCTCGCTTTCTTTTACATTTTCCAAAAAAGCAGCGCGACACATTTTTGCCTCAGTCAGCGCATAATCACCACATTCATCTTTATATTTTGTTTCAAGCGCATCAAGAAAAGCCGTGTCTTTGCTAAGATCAATCGCATCTTGCACACCTTTCATAAAAGCGCAGAATTCTTTTTTTAGCGACAGATTTTTTGCAATATTTTTTCGAATCTTTTCAAACAATTTTTGATTTATCGATTCATTATATTCTTTAATAAAAATGTCGTTTTTGCCCCGCTCACTAATATCTGTGGAATCCAAAGCAGTCCTAATATTTTTTTCTACCAATTCATCAATAGACACACAATTATCCCTCGCCAAGCGATGCAAAAATAATTTTGACTGCAAAGAGCCTCGCATACGCAAACTTTTATTCCCAAGGGATTCGTTAAAAAATGGCGAGCTGTCAATGCGAACAACCCTAGAGCTCTTCGAGCTTTCAAGGGCATTGAAAGAACCGATATCATACTCACCCAAAACAGCCATCACACCATACAAATTGGCCTGCCCCAATTCAATTCGCCCCCCTTCAAACAGATCTTGATCACGCAACTTTTGATTAGAAATAGAATCATCCCACTTAACAGCAAAATCAAAACCTCGGCTTTCGCGCTTCAAAAGATTTGATCTTTTAACCGCATATTGCTTATCAGACAAGGCCCGCAAAACAAGGCTTCCATAGTGTCTTCTTATCGTTGTTTTGCCCTTAAGAAGTATAAATTTCTTTAATCTTCCACCCTCTTCTTTAACGACAAAATCAATCTTTCTTCTAGTTTCAACGCCGCGAGTCATGTCACTTTCTAAATTTTGCGCAATGGCTTCTGGCGCTGGTTTATAACCGCTTAATAAAAAATCTTTTTCAATAATACTGGTTTTTTTTCTAGATATTTGATCATCTTGGCGCACAAATTCAAAACCTTTATCGCTTAATCTATAGCCATCAACCAAAAAATCTGGCGCAATATAAAATCTTTTTTCAACCAGTGTTTTTATATATTCGCGGCGATGCTGCAAAACCGCTTTAACAAAAGATTCTTTGTCTTCCTCCTTCACAAAAACAAAAGCCGCATCATTTTCAAGTAGTGAAATTGCAGCAAAAACTGCATTTTTATTTTGTGGGTTTTTTAAAATTTCATGAACCGCGATTTTAAAAAAAGTTCCAACAATAGGACTTATAGCATTGCCTCCCCTTATCGGCTCGTTTGGCTTCACGCCATAATCAACAAACAAGCTTATTGTTTTATAAATTTGCTCAAAATCAATCTCTTCATTGCCTGAAATTAATTTTTGCAAATATTTTTCAAAAATATTTTGACTAACAACAGCGCCTTCATTTATCAATTTTTCTACCGACTGCGCTCTAGCATCTCCACTGTCAACCAACTCAAAAAGGGCGCGAGTTTTTTGCGCAATTTTTTTCAACTCATCATCATCTTGCGTTTGCTCAAAAGTTTTTGGATATCGCTCAAAATTGCCATAAATTCCACGCCTGATAAGCAGTCTAAAAATTGCAACATTTCTTTTTGCAAAAGCAATGTCGGCACAAGTTAATCCGTCAGCATTAACAAAGTTTTGCGCATCTTGAACAGTTTGATGATTGAGAATTTTTGCAATAATTGTCGGATGAAGATTTTGCTTGATTGCAAAAATTAACGGCGTGTCGCCATCTTGGTTTTTTACTACTCCAACTGCCCTGCCAAGCCTTTGCGCAATCTCATCAATATAAGATTCCGTAGGGTTTTTGGATGATAATTTCTCAAACAGCTCTTGCTTATCCGCTTTATTGCCCACGTTTTAATTTTTCAAATGCGCCGCACCGCAATTTGCCTCGATTCTTCTTTCCATCTCGCCACGGAAATTTTTGATCAATCCTTGCACCGGCCAAGCGGCAGCGTCACCAAGAGCGCAGATTGTGTGGCCTTCAATTTGTTTTGTCAAATCATAAAGCTTGTCAATTTCGCTGGCTTTGGCTTTGCCCTCAACCATGCGATCCATAATGCGCATCAACCAGCCCGTGCCTTCGCGGCATGGTGTGCATTGGCCGCAAGATTCGTGCTTATAAAAATGCGACAAGCGCGCAATTGCTGCAATCACATCTGTAGATTTGTCCATCACAATCACGCCTGCAGTGCCAAGGCCTGAGCCCACTGCGCGCAGAGAATCGAAATCCATCAAAATTGTGTCGCAAACATCTTTTGTTATCATTGGCACTGACGATCCACCAGGAATGACAGCAAGCAGATTGTCCCAGCCGCCACGCACTCCGCCAGCATGTTTGTCGATCAATTCGCGCAAAGAAATTCCCATTTCTTCTTCAACATTGCAAGGCTTGTTCACATGTCCCGAAATGCAGAAAATTTTTGTGCCGGTGTTTTTTTCGCGTCCCAAACCCGCAAACCACGCGGCTCCACGACGCAAAATTGTTGGCACCACCGCAATTGATTCCACATTGTTGATCACAGTTGGGCAACCATAAAGCCCGATAAGCGCTGGAAATGGCGGCTTCAAGCGTGGCTGACCTTTGTTGCCTTCCAAACTTTCAAGCAGTGCCGTTTCTTCGCCGCATATATAAGCACCGGCTCCGCGATGCACAAACACATCCAAATCCCAACCACTTTCGCAAGCATTTTTGCCAATCAATTTTGCTGCATAAGCCTCATCCACAGCCTTTTGCAAAGCAACTGCTTCGTTATAATATTCACCACGAACATAAATATAACAAGTGTTAGCATTGATCGCGCGCGCAGCAATCAAACAACCTTCAATCAATTTGTGCGGATCACGACGCAGAATCTCGCGGTCCTTACAGGTTCCGGGTTCAGACTCATCGGCATTGATCACCAAATAATGTGGTTTGCCTTCTTTTGGATCAGATTTTTTTGGCACAAATGACCATTTCATACCAGTTGGGAAACCAGCGCCACCGCGGCCGCGCAGGCCAGAATCTTTCACCTGCGAAATAATCCACTCTGCACCTTGATCGAGAATTTTTTTCGTTTCACTCCAATCGCCCCTTTTGCGCGCATGCGCCAAATCAGGGGATTCAAGGCCTTGCAAATTTGTAAAAATTCTGTCTTGTTCTTTTAACACGATGCGAAAAATTTAAGATATTATTAATGATTTTTTACATAATATATATTGCATTTCTATAAATCAAACACTACAAATTATTTTTAAAAATATTTGATTGTTTTGATTGATAAAATATTTTCTATCCTTACCATTTTTTTATACTAAATTTTAGTAATTATTTCTTTATAATAAGCGACGCACTCTTGAGCGCGACTGAGCCCCGCTTGGAGCGCTCAAAAACATATCACTTGTTATAAGGAAATAATTACCTAAATTTTTGAAAAAAATTCAACCTTTGAAGCACGTGCCTCATAACAGAACGTTTCAGACCACATTATTATGCTTAACGCTTGCTTTTTTTGCTTGCGCAAAAGGCACGCTTGACCCAATTGACCAAAAGATTGGCTTCACTCGCAAAGACTTTGACAAAACCCTTGTGCGCGACATAAAAAAAGATTTAAAAAATAAAAAGAGTGCTCAAAAAGATGGCGACCCTACGGAAGCGCCAATTCCAACCATTTCAAAATTAGTTGTTGCACCACCCCCGCCATCTTCTGTTACCAGCAAAACCATTTCTTTTTCTGTCACTGACCAAGTGCCTTTGAAGGACGTGTTGATTGAGCTTGGACGTGTTGCAAAAATTGATGTCGATCTTGATCCAACAATTTCTGGCGGCGTCGTTATCAATGCACGCAATCGCCCTCTTGGCGAAGTTATTGACCGCATCGCAACTCTTGGCAAGCTGCGCTATGGCTATGAAAACGGCATATTACATTTTGAACGCGACGCACCTTATACAAAAAATTATGCTGTGGATTATCTTTCTGAAAACAGCAACTTGTGGGGTGAGGTTCAAAGCAACATTAGCCTGATTTTAAGCAACAACATGACTGCAGCTGGAGCTTCGTCAAACCAAAACACTCTCAACAATGCCGCAACAACTCCAACCACAACAACTGGAACCGCAAACAATGGCACCACAACGCCATCAACAGGTGCAAACACATCAACAACAAACCAAACAACCACTAGCGCCCTTCTAAAAGGCAGCGTTAGCGTCAACAAAACCGCTGGCATAATGTCAGTTTTTGCAACACAAGCAGATCACAAAGAAATCGAAAAATATCTCGCCAAAGTTGAAGAAACAGCATCAGCACAAGTTTTGATCGAAGCAAAAATTGTTGAAGTAAAATTATCCGACACCTACAAAACCGGCATCAATTGGGGCTTCAAAGATCACAATAACAGCGGCACTCTCAAAAACGGTTACACCAGCGGCAGCAGCGGTATAGACGCCTCAATTGGCTTTATCTTTGCTAAAAATTTAAACGCCTCAGTCAGCGCCCTTGAAACATTTGGCACAACAAGAACCTTGTCTAGCCCAAGAATTCACGCCATCAACAACCAAAAAGCCACTTTAAACTTCACCGACAAACTAATCTATTTCAAAATTGACAACTCACAAACAACCACCAGCACTACAGCTGCCGTAATTGCCAACACTTTAACCTCAACAAAACAAGAAGAAAATGTTGGTATCGAACTCAACATCGTGCCTTCAATAAATGTCAAAACACAAGAAATCACACTTAGCATCAAACCAAAAATCACCCTTCACACCGATGACGTTATTGATCCTGCCAGCCCTAAAGATCCAACCACCGGCAAGATCACCGCAGAAAACAAAGTGCCCGTCATACAAACTCGCGAAATCAGCACAATTGCCAAAATTCAAAGCGGCAGCGTTGTTGTAATTGGCGGCTTGATGAAAGAAGACTCCACCAACACCGATTCTGGCATTCCGTTTTTGCAAAGAATTCCTGTTTTGGGCAATTTGTTCAAATCAACCAACAAATCTTCTTCGGTCATTGAAACAGTGATCTTTATCAAAGCCACTATCGTAAAGAGCAACAGCACTGTTGATAAAATTGATCGCGACATTCAAGAAAAATTTGACACTAACAGAAGAAAATTTTTCTAGAAAATGCTTCCCATCATAAAATATATTCTACTTAGCGGCCTTAGAGACAGGCTCTATATCGGCGTTTTCATTTCCCTTGTTGCCAGCTTTGGTTTGTCGATTTTTCTTGGCAGCACTTTTATGATTGAAGCTTCTGAGACCACAGCTGCCTTCATCGCCGGCTCCAGCCGCATCATCTTAGTTGTTGGCATGATCTTATTTGTCTGCCTTGCCATCCACCGCGCCTTCACTCACAAAGAAATTGAGTTCATGCTGGCAAAAGCAATTTCGCGCCATCGCTTTATTTTGGCTTATCTGATTGGCTTTTTAACCGCCGCAGCATTGATTGTGACGCCACTCATCCTCACAATATTAATCCTCACAAAAACCGACAAAACTGGCTTGCTGCTATGGTCGCTCAGCCTATTTTTAGAATTGTGGATTGTAATTTCTTTTGCAATTTTAACCTCACTAATTTTGCGCAGCTCTTTTGCCGCAATATTATCTACAATGGCTTTCTATCTAATTTCGCGGCTGATGGGAATTTTTGTTCTCGCGATAAATTTGCCGCAAGATTTCGTGCAAATAAAAAACAACATTTTGCCTTCAATCCTAAAAATCATCTCACTATTTTTTCCAAGGCTAGACCTATTCGCGCAAAGCCAGTGGATGGTTTATGGCATTAGCGATTTTTCACAAATCAAAATTATTTTGCTGCAATCCTTGATTTATATAGCGATGATGACGTTTATGTCATTTTATGATTTCAGTCGCAAACAGTTTTAGCGCCACGGCTTAACGACGCGACGCTGCGCCACGCGACTCACCAACCACCCCCACCCTATTCTTGCAACAACACTTCTTTTTGCTTTTTGTGCATCGCAATCTTAAAAAACATGCGCCAAAAATAATAACTCACAATCAACGAAACCACTCCAACAAAAACCTTCATGGCAACAGAATTTGAAAGGGGCGGCCCATCTTGCTCAACATAAAAAATACAAACCGCCGCGCCAACAAAATGAACAATAATCGAATTATAAATTATTATTTTTCGCGAAGATTCTCTAAACCACAAAACCAATGCCAGCACCGTTGAAATCGCAAAAAAAGCCAGCGGCAAAGCATAAGAATAAAGCTCCCACCACACCGATTCGTGCGACAAGTGAAAAAATGCCGGCAGCGCCAACCAGCTATAAAAAATCGGAAATTGCACATAGGTGCCATGGCCCTCAAAGGCAAGCAGCACGGCCAGCCAGAGGATTGCCGTTTTGGCAAAAAATATCTTGATAAATTGTATGGAGATAAATTTTGTGTCGGGATGGATGTGGTGAACACGGTAATAAATTGCGTCTAAAATCATATTTGCCCAAAGCTTGTTTTGATAACGAAGGCAAAGAATTAGAGGGTTTGGCGCGGCTTTGCAATGTTTTTGCGGTAAGATTTTTTTTGTGTAGTGTTATGAATCAAGGGGTGAGACTTTTTTTGGGCGATCATTTTTCAGATCGCCATTTTTATAGAACCTACACAATCATTGTTCCAGCACCTTTCTCAGTGAAAATTTCCATCAACAAAATATTGTTGACCATGCCGTTTAAAATATGGGCAAAACCAACATTATTTTCAAGTGCACGAATGCAAGTTTCAACTTTAGGGATCATGCCACCAGTGATGACGCCGTTTCCAATCATTTGCTTGGCAGTTGCAATGTTTAAATGGCTGATCAACTCGCCATTTGGCAGCATCACGCCATCAACGTCAGAAAGAATAATCAATTTTGATGCGTGAAGAGCAGCAGCAACGTGGCCTGCAACTGTGTCGGCGTTTATGTTGAAAGTTTCACCAGCCTCGCCAAGCCCAATTGGCGCGATCACAGGGATGATGTCAGAATCTTCAAACACGTTGAGCACTTCGGTGTCAATTTTGCACGGCTCACCAACAAAACCAAAATTGAGAATTTTTTCGATGTTTGAATCTGGATCTTTTTTGGTGCGCGTCACTCTTCTTGCAGTGATAAAATTGCCGTCCTTGCCCGAAAGACCAACAGCCTTGCCTCCAGCGAGGTTGATTTCTTTCACGATCATCTTGTTGATTGATCCAGCCAAAACCATTTCAACCACGTCAACCGTGTCTGCATCTGTGATGCGAAGGCCATCAACAAACGATGTGTTGATGCCAAGCTTCTTCAACATCTGACCAATTTGCGGCCCGCCACCATGCACTACAATTGGGTTGATGCCAATTTGTTTGAGCAACACAATATTTTGCGCAAAGTTTTTGAGATTGCTATCGTCACCCATCGCCGAGCCACCAAACTTGATCACAAAAGTTTCGCCAGCAAATTTGCGCATAAAAGGCAAAGCCTCGCAAAGCACTTCAGCCTTGCGTCCCCACTCTTGGCGGTCTTTTTCTTTTTGCAATTCTAAATTTTCCATTGGCGTGATATCGCCTTCTTTTCTTTTGTTCATTTCTGTTAAATTTATAGTTAAAACATCATTTGTAAGACGAAATATATAAAACTGATTTTATAATTCACGCAAAAAATTCACCAAAGACAAAGTTTTAATTTGCGACAATTTTTCAATTTGCAAAATTGTGTCGGCAATTTTTATCGCGTCATTTTGATTAGCAAAATCATTGACGATTATTTTTTCAATCGTCACCGCTTTAGACCTTAGAGCCTCAACAGCGCAAAGCGTATGGCTGATTGCGCCAAGATAATTTTGCGTCAGCAACAAAACCGGAATTTTGAGCGCCAGAGCCAAATCTAAAAAAGTTTTTTCGTTATTTAGTGGCGTCATCACACCGCCCGCCCCTTCTATAAAAAAATAATCCGCCGCATTTTTTTGCGCCGCCAAAATTTTTTCATGGCAAAATTTTTGCACCTCTAAAAAATCAATTTTTTTATTTTCAAAAGTGGCCGCAAGCGAAGGAGCAAGCGGCTGCGCAAAACGCCACGGCGTGATGCTTTCAACATTTTGCAATGAGTTTTCCAACCCCAAACTTTGCAAAATTTTTGCACTATCACTTTGCGCATCACCCTCAACAAACCCGCTAGCCACGGGCTTTATCGCGCCACAGTGCAAGTTTTTTTCACGCAATTTTTTGCACATCTCACCAAGCAAAAATGTCTTGCCGGCATCGGTGCCTGTAGCTGCCACAAAATAATTTCCGCGCTGCAAAATTGTCATTTGATCTTCGAGAAAGTGCCATAAATCGGGCCAAACACCGCAATTGTCACCCATGCAATCATACCACCCATCACAAAAGTGAGAGTCGGTTGAATCAAGCCCACCAAGCGATCGATCGAATCATTAATTTCGCGATCATAAAAAAATTGAATATTTTGCAGCGCTTCACTCATATTGCCGCTTTCCTCGCCAATTCTAAACATACGCACCACCATTGACGGAAAAAACCCCGAAAGTTCAATTGCGCGTGCCAAAGATTGCCCTTCTGAAACTTGCTGCTTTACTGACAAAATACTGTTCTTCATCGCCTCGTTTGCAATCACCATTCGCGCCGATTCTAGACACTCAATCACACCAAGACCACTTTTGAAAGTCATCGCAAAAAATTGACAAAATTTAGCCGAGTCAATCTTCACCAAAATTGGCCCAATAACTGGCAATTTCATTTTTATCGAATCAATTTTTATCGCCATTTCTGGCACGCGACGCATCGATTTGAGGGCAAAAATAACCGTCGGCAAAAATAATAATAAAATCAGCCAATTGCCTTGCACAAAATTTGACAAAGCAATCAGAGACCTTGTCGCTGCAGGCATGGCGATCTCTTGCATTTTCAAAAATCCCGTCACTTTTGGCACCACAACACCCATCATCACCGCCACAACTGCCATCATCACCAACAAACCAAAAGCCGGCCCAATCGTTGCCTTTCTAGTTTTGCGGCGCAAATCGGAACTCCATTTCAAATCTTCAATGATACTGTTAAAAGCGTGCGAAAGCCTGCCCGTCTTCTCGCCAGCAGCAATCAAGCCAACATAAACAGGGCTAAAAATTTCAGGATGGCGCGCCAAACTTTCAGAAAACAAGCTGCCTTTTTTGATTGATTCGTGAATTTCGTGCATCAAACTGCGAACTTTTCTTGAATCAGAAGTTTCTTTCAAATCGGCGATGGAGTCAACAATTGGAACGCCCGCCTTGTCTAGCTGCTCAAGGTGAATAAAAACCGAAATCAAATCTTTGGTGCGCACGCGATCAAAAATCGACGAGCCCGACTGCGCTTTTTCGGCCTTAAAAGTGATAAGTTCAAGCCGGACAGATTTTAACATCGTCGTCAATTCTGACGGATTTTCTGCCATCATTTTTCCGTTAACATAAGTGCCGTTATCGTCAATCGCCTTATAGCGGTAGTTGGCCATGTTATTCTTTAAATTTTTTCATTTTTTTGAGAATTATTTCTCTTTTCAATTTCGAAATGTGATCAACAAAAGTGATGCCATTGAGATGGTCAATTTCGTGCTGCACACAGGTTGCCAAAATTCCGTCCGCTGTGATTGTTTGTTCTTTGCCATAATAATCAAGAAATTTTACTGTCACTGTTTCAGGTCGCACCACTTCTGCGCGCGCCTCAGGAAACGAAAGGCATCCCTCATTATAACTTGACAATTCTTGCGACGCTTCAACAATTTGTGGATTCACCAAAAAAAGCGGATTAGTGTTTTTTACATGCACGCCGCCACAGCCGTGATGGTCGTGATGATGATGTGCATGACGATCAATTTCATAATCAACATCCATCACCAAAACACGCTTCAAAGCGCCAACCTGAACGGCCGCAAGGCCAAGGCCACTTTCAGCATACATCGTTTGCAACATGTCGTCCATAAAAGTGCGGAGTGCGTCATCAACTTTTTCTACTGGGCTGGAAACCTGCTTCAACAAAGGGTTTGGGGCGATTATCAATGGGAGAATTTTTGCCATAATTTTTTAATATTGAATTGTTATATTTTAAATTTATACGTCAAATTAATTGAGCGTGGGGATGGTACTTCGCCCCTCAAACAGTGGCGCGCCAAAACTCGGTTCGAAGCACCATCCCCACGCTCAATTAATTTGACGTATAAATTTAAAATATAACAATCGGTTTATAATTTTTTTTCTTTTTTTTGCTTTTCATTTATATTTCAATTATTTCTTTATCACGAGTGATATGGCTCTTAGACGCGACTGAGCCGCGGTTGGAGCGGCTAAGAGCCATATCACTTGTGATAAAGAAATAATCACCCTATTTTTTTACAAACAATTTCCAAAGCTTTTGGATAAATTTCATGCTCTTTTTGCAGAATTTTTGCTGCCAAACTTGCTTTGTCGTCATTTGCCGCGACATCAACGGCTGCTTGCAAAATTATAGGGCCGGCGTCCATTTCTTCAACAACAAAATGCACCGTGCAGCCAGATTTTTTTGCACCAGCTTTTATAGCATCACCAACAGCGTCGGCACCTTTAAAATCAGGCAACAACGACGGATGAATGTTTATCGCCCTGCCCTCCCACTTTTGCACAAAGCCACTTGAAAGCAAGCGCATAAAGCCTGCAAGGCAAACAATCTCGCAATTTCTTTTTTCAATTTCGGCGCTCAAAGCCTTGTCAAATTCATCACGCGAAGCAAATTTTTTGTGATCGACAAAAATTGTTTCAATGCCCTGAGCCTTTGCAAATTCAAGCCCCGCAGCATCTTGCTTGTTTGAAATCACCACCGCAATTTGCGCCGGAAAATTTTTATCCTCACAGGCCCGAATCAACGCCTGCATATTTGACCCACGGCCCGAAATTAAAATTGCAACTTTTGTTTTTTGCATGTAATGTGATTTTAGGTGATTATCATTTTATCGCATGAGATATAGCTCTTAGACGCGACTGAGCCACGCTTGGAGCGACTAAGAGCTATATCTCATGTGATAAAATGATAATCACCTATGATTTTATAAAAAAATTATAAATCTCAACTTAAAATAAAATGACAAAAAAGTCCAACCAATTCAGCTTTGTTGCACAAAAAAATGGCCTGCTTGGCGTTGAAGAAAAATATCTCAAAAGCCCTGATGACGCCAAAGTTATTGTGGTTCCGTTTGGTTTAGAAAAATCGGTCAGCTATGGCGGAGGCACGCGCCTTGGGCCCAAAGCCATCATCAACGCCTCGCATCAAGTTGAACTCTTTGACGAAGAATTCTGGCGCGAAGCCTTCCGCGACTATGGCGTGGCCACTTTGAAAGAAATCAAAATTGACACCAACATTCCAAAAGCATTGAAACAACTCGAAGAAATCACCGCCAAAATTCTTGCAGCAAAAAAATTTCCACTCATCTTGGGCGGCGAGCACTCAATCACCGCGGGCTCAATTCGCCCTTTTGTCAAAAAATATCCCGATCTTGCAATTTTGCATTTTGACGCCCACGCCGATTTGCGCGATGGCTATGACGGCGAACATTTCTCTCACGCCGCAGCCCTACGCCGCGTTATGGACAACCCAATTTCAACCCTGATTTCTTGCGGCATCAGAAACATCTCAGCCGGCGAAATTCCATATCTTGAAGCCAACAAAAAACGCATCACCATCCACTTCGCCAAAGACCGCCGCAGCTGGGACGCCAAAAAAATCGTCGCCCCCCTAAAAGGCCGCAACGTGTTCCTAACCTTCGACCTTGACGGCTTCGATTCAAGCCTGATGCAAGCAACCGGCACGCCAGAACCCGGTGGCATGATGTGGGAAGACGCCCTCGACATCATCCGCGAAGCCTCAAAAATTTGCAACATCGTGGGAGCAGACGTGGTGGAGCTTGCGCCAGTAAAAGCCTTCCATTCTTGCGATTTTCTTTCTGCAAAATTGTGCTACAAAATTTTGAATTATGCGCTTTGCAAGAAATAGATCTTGACGGGGGTTGGTTTTTGTGGTATAGTGTCCTATAGGTTTAAAAAATGCAAAATTGTGTGGTTTTGCAACAAATATAAGGTTGCAGAGACTTCAAAACAAAGTTTCTATTGCATTGAACAGATTTTTTAGATTAGTTTTTGTAAAAATTTTTGTTAATAATTTTAATTTTATTCACATGTCAAGAACAGACGCGACAACCACAAAGACAAGCAAGGAAATAGCTGCTCAACTCAAGGCTGCAAACAGAATTCCAGAATTAAAGCAATATTTCAATGATCTTAAAGCAAAAAGAGATGGTCAAAGAAATGGTGGTGGGGTCAATGACACAGAAACAGAATCGAAAGGTGGCCTCTTTGGCAAAAGAAACCCCGCAACACTAAAAGCAAAGCGAGATTCTGAGTATATGGATAATTTTATACTTGGCCTTAGAAAATTAACTGGACTAGGACTTAACGATGCTCAAAAGCAAGATTTACCTTCTATCATCACAAAGGCTATATCCACTGTGCAAGAAACTCATGGAAACAACTTCTTAAATAATATCAAAAGAACTTTGTTCGCAGCAAGCATTGATTATGACGCTCTTGCGACACAAACTCCAGATGCAGCAGAACAAGTTCTAGTTACAGCAGAACAAGAAGCCATGGAAAAAATTGGCGCACTTGTTGATCAAGCTTTTAAAAACGGACAGAAAAAAATATATCTCGATGCTTTCAGTTATTTTGATGGTAAAAATATAGGAGCATTATCGACAAGCAAAAAATCTGCTTTGAGAATTTTAATTGAGGCCTGCGATAAAAAAGGTGTGCAAATCTGCGTTTCTGGAAGCGAAAATGATATTCCCATGGAAATTGGTGGCGACAATCCAAATGCGGAGTACATAAAAAACCTTAAGCTTGCCGCTGACATGCACAATAACAATTCTTATGATGGAGTTTTTGTAGATTATGAATCAACTGGCAGCGAAGCAATAACGGCTGTATTCGATCAATCTTATGCTTCACGAACAGATCTTAACGTTTCAGCGAATCATCTAAGCAAATTAAGTTCTCAGCAACTACTGACACCTGACCAAGCAAGAGCAGAGGCCATTAAAAAAATTACAAATTTAGTTCAAGAAGCCGCTAAAAGCGACAGTAAAATTATTCAATTTGATATGGATGATTTTATTGTTCACAAAGGAGACGAATTAGATCTCAAAATACTCTCTGGTTTGAGAATTTTGACAAAAGCCTGCGCTGAAAATGGTGTTAAAATTTTTATTAGCGGGGACAACGGTATTGGCAAAAAAGCACTTCGAGAAAAAATTGGAGCTAATGGAGAAGGTTATGACGCTGTATTTATTGGCCGAAGAGACGCTGAGCTCAGAACAATACCTATCATTAAATTCAATTTTACTAGAGATCTTTGTCCGCTAAATCTTGCAGTTTATTCTAACTATTTGAATAAAAAAACAAATACAGCTG
>CAYPUN010000006.1:18067-19734 GCA_964413985.1 uncultured Rickettsia sp.
AACCTCAAGCTGCGACTGCAACAGGGCAAGAATCGTCACCACAAAGCTTTGCTCCTCTAGCAGCGCAACAAAGCGAATACAGCAATCTTTCGTTACTAGGCACAGAAATTGTATCACCTGATGAAGACGATCTTCCGCGACCTCTGCCACCAAGAAAAATGGCAGCAGCGGGATCATTCCTTCAAGAAAACTTAGTAACATTCCTGCAAGCTGCTGGGGATGACTATCCCGATCACCGCACAACAGATGGTAAATTTGTCGTTTTGGAGCTAGGCCAGATATTTGATATGCCGTCAGATAGCAATGATCCAAAGCGACAAGAAATCATTGATCTTTTTGCACACAATAAACAAGCAGTAATTCCACTTAGCAATACTGGAAAGAAATTCGTTGATGCCTCATACTATTTTCAACCAGAGCCTTATCAAAAATTAGTAAGTTTTATCAAATTCTGCAAAGAATTCGAGATAACAATTGTCCTAAAGGATGCAAATAGCGCATTGGTTCAAGCTTTAAACGATTCTAATGGTTTTAAAGATATAGACGTTTTTAATACAAATTTTAATACAAAAGATGAGGAAAAAGATAAAAATTATTACTTAATTGATAATAACTTCGAGCGCCTAAGGCTTGTGAGTCCTTCTGGAGAAGTTGTGCGCGAGGAAGATATTACTACTCAAGCAGCCGCAGCGATACCTCCTGAGCAAGTCACGGCTGAAGCAAGTAACGACGATGTTCTTGACTTTATGCAGCCCCCTCTTCAATTCAGTGCTGTAGAAGAAGATGTTGGAAGTAACGCATCTTCAAGACAGTCTGCTTTTTACAGCGCCCCCTCTAGCCACCCTCAATCCCAAGCTGGCAGTGCCACAGCCTCAAATAGCTCTCTTTACAGCTTTAATGCCAGCGGCGATGAAAGCATTGTTGATTTTACACCACCAACTCCTTATGGCGTCAGATCGCTTTCGAAAGAGGGATTGAGTGCGACCGAAGCAGCAAGAAATCCTGATGGGATAAAATATGCAGCACTAGATTTATCATCACAATCACAAGTGTACGGCACTGCGGACGTGAGGCCAGCAGCAGATCTTACAAATCGCACAACATCTCCGTCTCCGGCTAACACTGCCAAGCCACTTGTTCAAGAGTCAATGTACACTGATATAGATTTCGCCAAAACAGAAGCTCTTGAAAGACTTGTAAACAGCGAATCTGATGCTCCAGCGACGAAACCAAGGCGAGTTGTGGTTATGCCACGAGCTGGGGAAACTACTGTTGACGAAGCGCCGCCATTGCCGCCAAAGCCAAGCAGCTCCTCCTCCCAAGAAGCCCTAGATAAAGCCGTTGCCGCTGCCTCTGCAGCTACAGCTGCAGCCGAAGCAAAAGCACGCGCTGCTGCCAATGCCGCCACAGCATCCAACGCTTCATTGCTCAGCACTGGTGATTCTGCAGCAGCTGGTTCCCAAAATATCACTGGAACACCACAAAACACCGCCGCGACCGCATCAACAACTTCGGTCAACACATCCTCTCCATCAGCATCCAACAGCAGCATTTCTACTGTCGGCATTGAATTTAATAATGTAACTGTAAAAAAATTTGTGGATCATCTAGACGCCTTGCAAAAAGCCAACCCAAATTTATTAACAAAAAGAGCTTCAATCAATCAG
>CAYPUN010000006.1:19744-25848 GCA_964413985.1 uncultured Rickettsia sp.
ACCTCACTTACTATTTTCTTTACAACAGAAGGCCCGGCTTCAGAACAACCAATTCAATATAGAATTGTGCCTTCAAGGGAGCTTGCAGGAGCTAAAAAAGCTATTAAATTTCAAGAAGGTGGAGTTGTTAAAGAAGAATCTCCAGCCCTTGACAGCGAAGAAAGTGTTAAAAAGGCAATAGAGTCTTGCAATGATTTTATTACAAGCCATGGCGGACGTCTTCCTTTAGCTCCAAAACCAGCAGCATCAACAAAAGCCTCAAACGCCTGGACAGAAGACACAATTGACCGACGCACCGGCATTGAAATAGCTGAATCCATAAGGATGAAACTAGTTGGCTTAACTTACGATGATAATCCGATAGTTACATCGCAAAGTGGTGGAGGTGGGCTGGGCAAAGATTATGTAACTTTTTATCTCAATCGCACGACGCCACTTTTTGCAATCTCTAAAACACAAAATGATGTTGCTAAAGATTGCTTCAAATTTGATCCTCGAACAAATGCACCAATTGGCATGAAGGGTGATCAAGCCTCTTTGCTAGAGCTAGAGAAAGAAGTTGGGCGCATTAGTGGAGTAAGAGCGGTTCAATCTGCTATAGATTTAACGCAAACAGAAGAAGAGTATTCATTTGCTAGCCCAAAAAACGCTCCCGCCTCAGTACTACATCTGTCAGGACCGCAACAAGCCAGAGCGGCGATGAAATTGCAACAAGATTCTACTGTAGCAAAAGATCCTGCAGATTTCCTACGAGGTAGTGGTGGAGGTGGCGGCAGAGGTGGAGCAACTCCATCTTAATATCAAGCATCTTTAGGTCACCACACTAAAGAAATTCTAAAAAAACTTTGAACAATAATCTTCGACAAATCAAATTTTTATTAGGAATTGGAAAAAGCGAACCATTTTCTCTACAAAGACTAATCAAACTCAGCAATTGGCAAAATTTGACGACGTCAGAAACTTACCACCAACAACCGCCCATAGAAGCGTCAATACAACTAAATGCAATTTTAGACGAAAAACATTTACCTAAAAAACAACATTGGCAAATTTCAAAAAATCTGCTTAACACAAAGCTAAAAGATCTTGGATCAACAAGCTTCCCTTGCGAACTATTTTTTTATGTCACTGCGCCAAAAGTAGAAAAACAAGACGATTCTAGGTTTAAGCTGATTGATGGCTTCACCAAATACAGAGTTGCTGGCTTAGCACTAAATGCACAAGAATTTTCTCATTTAGCGCAAGACATGGCAGAAAAATATTCGACATTTCATTCTATCGAAAATTTAACCCTCTCAAGGCCATCCAGCGCCGATTCTATACCAAACCCAGTAACAACAATTCGAGAAGATCTGATAACTCAAACATCTTTAGTGGACGTTAGAAATAACAACAATCGGCGCGGAAGATCATTGGCGGTCAGCCCACAAATTGCAGAACAATATAGATTACTAAAGCACTAAATCTTGGCCCACCCCGCCCCAACCCTGTCCCCACCCTCAAACTAACAAAAAACCAAGAAGATATTCAGTTTTCAGATCTAGACGTTAAAAGTTTTTATGAGGCATTGGAGAATCAAATGAAATTGGCTCCAGATTTATGGATAAGAAAGGCGGCAACTCAAACTCTGGGGCCTCTAAATAAAAACAATCAAGCAAAATCTGCACAATTTTGCAACAAAAAAACATTGTGGAGCAGCTTCTGCCGAATTGTCTATATTTTTATTTATTAGTTTTTATAACTGTTTTTCTATTTCAAATTATAAATTAATTTCACTTGGCTATGGACGATAAAAATGAAGCTAAAGATGTTGTAGCGCCGCCACTACCACCAAAAACACCTTACATAAAACAACAGCAAGAAACTATAGCTCAAAATGCGGCTGCTGCAAAAAAAGCAGCATTTGACGCACGAGTGGCTGAGGCAACGGCGCAATTCACCAAAGACTGGAAGGAGATGCTCGACAAAATGCCGAATCATATGAGGAACGCAGCAGAAAGAGCGCAGGAACAAAGAGGGCAGGAAGAACTGGCTCAAGCAGAAAGACAAGCAGAGAGAATAGAGCAAGAGCAAAGAGCTCTGGAGCAGCAAAGAGAGCGAGAGCAGCAAAGAGAGCGCTGGGAAAGAGAGCGAGAGCAAAGAGAACAAGAGCAAAGAGAGCGCGAGAATCTCCTTAAAGAAGAAAAACAAAAGGAAATTACAGAAAAATGGAACAAGGTTAGGGAGATGCTTGTAAAATTAAGTCGAGAAGAAAATCCTTTAATTTCCGCCAAAAGTGATGGCCAAGGTTCATTAGTTTTTGCAACCACCGGAAAGAGCAAAGAAGAATTTCTTAAAATGCCTTTAGAGGGGAATGGTCCGGTTTTTTCACTAGATCCCGAAGAGGGAGAGAAAAACATAACCACTGATGTGGATAATTTTATGGCTGAAGTTTTAGAACTTAAATCGTTTTCAGAAGCTCGATTGAATGGATCGAAAGCGCCAGCCTCGCAAACTTCTAGCTCATCTCCGCAAGCAGCTCCAAGAGCAAATCGCGACTCAACTATGTCATTGCAGGAAAAATCGGCTCAACAGGGAAGAGAAAGCAACGGCGCCCCTCCCAAGGGATATGAAGAATATAGAAGATATTAGAGGGATTGGTTTTAATAAAGCGCTAAACTTTTTGACCCAATATTTTGAATCACCGCCCCTCAAACCCTGCCAACTCACCACCCCACCCTCAAACTAACAAAAAATCCCAAAGTGCCTCTTGCGTTTTATTTTCATTTTTTTAAAATGTGCGACTTGTTTTTAATTCAAGTAAGTTATAAAAATGCCTAGAGTTTCTGTAGTTGCAAAAAATTATGCCAAAGCCTTGTTTGCGGCGGCTAAAAAGTCTAGCTCGATAGACAAAACAAGTGAAGAGCTTGAAAGCTTTAAAAACAATTTTAGCCTTGATTTTGCGCGCGAATTGAAAAATCCCGTAATTTCAAAAAATGATTCAACAAAAATCATTGGTGACATCGCTAAAAATTTGAATTTGGGCAAGCTTATTTCAGAGTTTCTCACCGCGGTGACGCGCAACAGAAGATTGAATTTGTTCCCTGAAATTTATCAAGAATTTTTCAGGCTCGCAAAGTTGCAAAAAAATATTTTGGAAGTTGAATTGATTTCAACTCAAAAGCTTGAGAACGCTGATATTGAAAAGGTTAAGACCGTTATCAGCAAAGAACATTTTGGCAAAATAATTGAAGTTAAAGAAACTATCAAAGCCGAAATTTTGGGTGGTTTACAAATTAAAATTGGTTCGAATTTAATTGATGCTAGCTTGAAAAATCAACTTTCAAATCTTAGCAGAGAATTGATTCGCGCTGCGAAATAGCTCTACAAAACTATAATAATAATTGGCAATTATCCCCTTATCATGGGAGATATAAAAATTAGACGCGACTTCAGCCACGCTTGGAGCGCCTAAGGTTTATATCTCCCATGATAAGGGGATAATTACCTAACAATTTTTTACCGACATGGAATTTAGAATCGAAGAATTTTCCAACATTTTGCAACAAACAATCGAAAATTATCACTCTGTCGCCGAGTTGAAAGAAGTTGGCGAAGTTGTGAAAATTGGTGATGGTATTGCCACGGTTTATGGCCTTGAAAACATTCAGGCTGGAGAACTGGTAGAATTTGACTCTGGCGTTAAAGGCATGGCGCTCAACCTTGAAACCGACAATGTTGGTATCGTGGTTTTTGGTAACAGCCAAAAAATTAAAGAAGGTTCAAACGTTAAAAGAACTGGCAAAATCGTTGAAGTGCCCGCTGGCAAAGGGTTGCTTGGTCGCGTTATCAACGCTCTTGGCGAACCAATTGACGGCAAAGGTCCACTTGAAAACGTTGAAATGCGCCGCGTTGAAATTAAAGCTCCCGGAATCATTGCTCGCCAATCAGTTTCTGAGCCGATGCAAACTGGTATCAAAGCCATCGACTCTCTTATTCCAATTGGTCGCGGACAACGCGAATTGATTATTGGCGATCGTCAAACTGGCAAAACTGCAATTGCAATTGACGCAATCATCAATCAGGCTCCAGCTCATGAAGGCAACGACGAGAAGAAAAAACTTTATTGTATTTATGTTGCAATTGGCCAAAAACGTTCAACTGTTGCGCAAATCGTAAAAACTCTTGAAGATGCTGGCGCGATGAAATATTCAATCGTTGTTTCTGCAACTGCGTCTGAAGCGGCTGCGCTGCAATTCTTCGCACCTTATACTGGCTGCACAGCAGGTGAATTTTTCCGCGACAATGGCATGCATGCTTTGGTTGTTTATGATGATCTTTCGAAGCACGCCGTTGCTTATCGCGAGATGTCTTTGTTGCTTCGTCGCCCACCGGGACGCGAAGCTTATCCTGGAGACGTTTTCTATGTTCACTCGCGCTTGCTTGAACGCGCTGCAAAAATGTCAGATGCAATGGGTGGCGGTTCATTGACAGCACTTCCAATCATTGAAACTCAGGCTGGAGACGTGTCTGCATATATTCCAACCAACGTAATTTCAATCACGGACGGACAGATTTTCTTGGAAACTGAATTATTTTATAAAGGTATAAAACCAGCGGTGAACGTTGGTTTGTCGGTTTCTCGTGTGGGTTCTGCTGCACAAACAAAAGCGATGAAACAAGTTGCTGGCACAATCAAGCTAGATTTGGCACAGTTTCGTGAGCTTGAAGCTTTTGCTCAATTTGGTTCTGACCTTGATCCAACAACGCAAAAATTGCTTGACAAAGGTAAAAAATTGACAGAATTGTTGAAACAAAATCAATATTCTCCAATGAATTTCGAAGAGCAAGTTGTGTCGATTTATACTGGCGTTAAAGGCTATCTTGACAAAATTCCAGCAAAAGATGTCACGCGCTTTGAGCAAGAATTTTTGCGCCGTGTTAGAGCAAAACATGCTGACATTTTGTCTTCAATCAAACAAGAGCAAAAAATTGCCGACAATGTTGAAGCAAAATTGAAAGAAATTATTGTTGAGTTTATCGAAATTTTTAACAACCACGCGCCTGATGCACATTTTGATCATGCGGGTTTAGCAGAAAAATTATAATCTTGCAATTGATCGCGCGCCTCAATGTGGGCGCGCTTTCTTGCAAAATACACAGTTTTTTAAAAAGCAAATAATGGCAAATTTAAAAACACTTAAACTAAGAATTAAGTCAGTAAAATCGACGCAAAAAATCACTAAAGCCATGAAAATGGTTGCGGCTTCGCGTTTGAAAAAAGCAAAACACGCGGTTGAAGCTTCGCGTCCTTATGCGCAAAACATCTCTGAGATGGCTGCCAGTCTAGCGTCAAACATTTCTGAAAAAGGAAGTTTGAACGAAAAATTTCCACTTTTAACTGGTCGCGGTGACAACAAATCGCATTTGCTGATTGTTCTTTCTTCTGATCGCGGCCTTTGCGGCGGCTTAAACAGCTCCACTGTTCGCTTTGCAAAAAATCGCATCAACACCCTTGTGAGCGAAGGCAAAAAAGTGCGCTTGATTTGCGTTGGCAAAAAAGCTTATGAGCAGCTGAAAGGAGTTTATGGCCACAAAATTTTAGACCATGTTTTTGGTGTGTTTAAAAATCAAATTGATTATAAAGCGGCGCAAGAATTATCTGAAAAAATTATCGCGCGTTTTGATGCTAAAGAATTTGACGTTTGCGAAATGATTTATAGCAAATTTAAATCGGCAATTTCGCAAGAGCCTGTTTTGCAAAAAGTGATTCCGGCGAATATTGCTGTTGATGATGCAGCAAGTGCTGGCGCGACTTCTGGGGCTGGTGCCGCAACGGCTGGAGCCGCAACCAAAACCATGGCAGCAGAAATGCCAATTTCTTACGAACCTAATCAAGAAGAAATTTTATCAAATTTGTTGCCGCGCAATTTGGCGATTCAAATTTATAATTCCCTACTTGAAAACAGTGCTTCAGAGCAAGGTGCAAGAATGGCGGCGATGGAAGCTGCAACAACAAACGCCAACAAGATGATCAAAAATCTTACCTTGGTTTATAACCGCACAAGACAAGCCAATATCACTCGCGAGTTGATTGATATTGTTTCTGGTGCAAATGTGGTTTA
>CAYPUN010000007.1:0-10386 GCA_964413985.1 uncultured Rickettsia sp.
AAGGGCTATATCGCTTGCACTAAAGATCGCATGCACACCCTGTTATAAAGAAGAATTATTATCATTGGATTAGGCGGGAATCAAAATCTGGACAACAATAATCCGCTCGTTATGAAGAGGTGATGGCTATCTCAGATCAAATAAGGGTTGGGGATTTTTAGGTTTTTTAGGATTTTTATTTCGATTTTTTCCATAATCATCGCATCTTTTTCGTTTTCGTGGTCGTGGCCGATCAAGTGCAGCAGGCCATGCAGCAACAGGTGCGAAAGATGATGTTCGATTTTCTTTTCTGCTTTTTTTGCTTCTTTTTCAATTGTTTCAAAGGCCAAAACTATATCGCCCAAAAACAGGTGCGAGCTTGATTTTGTTGCTTTGGCAAAGCCTTGCGCGCGTAGCAAATTTTCATCCAAAAATGAAAAAGACAACACGTTGGTTGCTTTGTTTTTGCCGCGAAATTGTTGATTTATTTTTTTAATTTGCGCATCTGACACCAGAGAAATAGACAGCTCAAGCTGGTTTGATTTTTTCTGCAAAAACTTGCCAATTTCGCTTGCCAAAATCAATTTCTCGCAAGTTTTGCTGACAAAATTTTCGCTATTTTTTAGCGCCAGCCATTTTTTTGATTTAACCTCAAGATCAATATTGATGCGCTTTTGCATGATTATTTTGTTCTTGGAAAAATTTTGTAAATTTTGCAAAGGCAAGGCCGCGATGGCTGATTTGATCTTTTTGCTGCGGCAAAATTTCGCCAAAAGTTTGCGTCATGTGATCTTTGACAAAAATTGGATCATAGCCAAAGCCTTTATCACCGCGCTTTGGGAAGGCCAACTCCCCATCAACACGACCTTCAAAAGAAGCGGAAAATTTTGTTTGCGGATCAAAAATTGTCAAGTTGCAAACAAAGAAAGCCTTTGCGCCGCAAGGGTTGATGCCGTTTTTTGAAAGGGATGCTTGAATTTTTTCAAAAGCCAAATCAAAATTTTTTTTGCCATCATCATCAAGAGCAAAGCGCGCCGAATGCACGCCGGGTGAGCCGTTCAGGCCATTGATGCAAAGTCCAGAATCATCCGCCAAAGCAACAATTCCGGTTTTCTCACCATAATATTTTGCTTTCAAAAGTGAATTTTGCGCAAAAGTTTCGCCAGTTTCTTCTGGCTCAGCAAAATCTTGCGGGGCCTTGATAGAAGTGATGTCAAATTGTTTGAGAAGTTCAGAAATTTCGGCAAATTTGCCAGAATTGCCAGTGGCAATTAGAATTTTTTTTGGGAGAGCAAAATTATTTTTCAAATTTTCGCTAATTGAGATTTAGAAAAAATTTAGGCGCAATTTGTGGTTGCGCCTAAATAATATTTTATGCAGCAGCAGTTTCTTCTGCAGCAGCTTCAGCAGCGGCGGCAGGAGCTGGAGCAGCGGCAGCAGCGGCTTCTTCAGCAGCTTTTGCGCTTGCAGCTTCAGCAGCTTCATTTGCAAGTTTCAATTTTTCTAAACCTTTTTTCTTCAAATTATCACCTTTTTTCTTCGGTGTGAATTCTGGTTTATATTTTGCAGCACCTTTCACGCCAAGAGCGATCAAGAATTTAGCAACGCGCTCAGTTGGTTGTGCACCAACAGAAAGCCAATGTTCGATACGATCTTTGTTGATAACGATCTTTTTTTCATCAGAGTCGTTAGCCAAAGGATTGTAAGTTCCAAGTTTTTCCAAAAATTTTGAATCACGAGGAGACGTGCTGTTTGTAGCAACGAAACGATAAAAAGGTACATTTTTTCTGCCCCCACGAGCAAGACGAATTTTAATCATAATTTAGTTTTTTATAAAAATATCAGCCGCTATAAACAACGATAATGACTTAAAGGATGAAGCATTATATGGGGCAAAGAAATATTTGCAAGGGGTTTTTTAACTAGTAAATAGTCCTGCTAGTAAAAAACCTAGAAATTAGAGCTGTTATAGCGGTCAAACGGCTTTTTTGGCTGTAATTTTTCACCACTTTTGCTTCTTGCAGCAACTGCTGGTGGAAAATCTTGTTGTGGCCTTAATTGCTCTTGCAATCGAAGTGAGTCAAAATTATTAACTTCATGATCTTCATCTATTGAGCCAAGAGAATCTTGTCTTTTGCTAGCCACATCGCTAACTGGAGCACTAAAAAGCGAGGATCTTTGGCTAACAGAGCTCGCAGATTTTTGTCTTGTTAAAAAAGAGTCTTTCGGAACTTTTTGTGGATATCGTGGTTTTGAAATTGTTTCTTCAGCTGTATTTTCGTCAATTTTTTCACAAAACTCCCCAATTGTATCATCGCTCCAATTTAATCTGTTTTGGCAAAAACTTTCTAAGTCTGTTCTATTGTCAAAAGCTTCAATAAAATCAGCATTATATTCGCAGTAATTTTGATAAAAATTATAGAAAATATCGGGGTCTGGATTATTTTCTAAATAAATCAGAACTTTGTTCAAAAGATCATCTCCCAAATCTTCTTTGTCAATAAATCCAAGCAATGCAGTGTTGTGCACAATGTCAAATAAATCTGATTCTATGAGGTTTAGAGCCATTTCCTTAAGGCTGTGAAAAAGAATCGCTTCTTTGCTGTGCTGCGATAATTCAACGCTTTCTTTGTAAAGAGCAACTATTTGTTCAATTGCTTCGTTAGTTTTGGTAAGTTTGATCTTGCGAATTTTAGTTTTGAGATCGTGGCGGTAATTTTGAAAATTCTTTTGAAAGTTTTGCCCAAGTTCGTCATCACTTATTTCGGCCAGTTTTGCAATGCTATTTTGAAGCATTTGAAAGCGGGTATCCCAATAAAGACCTGGATTTTCTTGCAAGAGCAATTCTTCCATTTGGTCTGTTTGCGAGGCTTGTGCTGCTTGTGCAGTATTATCCATTTTTTATAGTTGAACACTTCGCAAGAGACCTAGACGCTCTAGCGACGGCGTTGGTTTGATAAAAATCAAAATCCTTTGCAACAATTTTTGTTGTAAGGTCTGAAACCTTCTTATCATTGCTTGCAACCCACTTCGCTTTGGTGACATGATTGATGTTTTGCACAGTGTCATTTTTTGACGCAACAACTTTTGCAAGTTCGTCAAAATTGTGGAAGCCAAGATTGATACCGCTTGATGCCGCAAGTTCAATGATGATTTGCGCATCTTCTTTTGCGCCATCAGGAGCAAAAACTGCGCGAGTTGAGCGTTGTGCACGGCCTTCGCAGTTGATATAGCATGCATTTTTTTCGCTATAAGCTGCTGCTGGCAAAACGATGTCGGCCATTGCCGCGCCTTGATCGCCATGCGATCCGATATAAACTACAAATGAATTTTTTAGTGCAGAAAAATCGATTGCATCATCAACTCCAAGAAGGAAAGTTAATTTTATGGCGTCGTTGTTTAAGATTGAATCAATGCCGCCTTCGCATGTGAATCCAAGCTCGAGGCCGTTTATTAGGCCAGTTGATTTTGCGAGGAAATTGAATCCATTCCAGCCATCTTGAACAAAATTAAATTTCTCGGCAATTTTTTTGCAGAGATTTAAGATTGCGGCTCCATCCTTGCCAGATATGGCGTCAGCGCCAATTATCAACATTGGTTTTTTTGCCGCTTCCAAAGTTTTGCTAAAATCTGATTTGCCTTCAAGAATTTTTTGCAACTCCAAAACATCGTCACCAAGATTTTGATATTTATACGTCAAATCAGCATTGGTGCCGATTGCCGCGATTGCAAAAGGTGCATTTTTAGCGATGCTGCGTTTTTTGATTCGTGCGTTCAAAACTGGTGCGTCTTTGCGTGGATTGACACCAATCAACAAGCAAGCGTCTGCGTCTTCAATGCCTGCAACTGAGGAGTTGAAGAGGTATGAGGCGCGATCGTGATGATCGAATTTTTCGTCATTCAAACGGCATTCAAAATTTTCGCTGTTGAGTTCGAGCAACAATTTTTTGAGGGCGAAAATTTCTTCTGCCGCAGCAAGATTTCCGCTTAAAGCCGCGATTTCAGGGCCTTGCAAAGCTTTCAATTTTTGCGCAATAGTGAAATATGCTTCGCTGAAACTTGCTTTTTCAAGCTTGTTGTTTTTGCGAATATAGACACTGTCCAAGCGCTGATATTTCAAGCCTTCATAGCAATAGCGCGCTTTGTCAGAAATCCATTCTTCGTTAATTTCTTCGTTCAAGCGTGGCAAAATTCGCATAATTTCAACACCGCGCGAATCAATGCGGATGTTGCTTCCAAGCGCATCCATCACGTCGATTGTTTCGGTTTTTTTCAACTCCCAGCTACGGCCTTTAAAAGCATACGGCTTGGAAGTTAGAGCGCCAACGGGGCACAGGTCGATGATGTTGGCAGATAATTCGGAAGTGAGGGCTTTTTCGATATAAGGGGTGATTTCCATTTTTTCGCCGCGACCAACAGCGCCAAGCTCTGGAGAGCCAGCAACATCGGTGATGAAACGCACGCATCTGGTGCAGTGAATGCAGCGCGTCATCGTGGTTTTGATAAACGGGCCCATGTCTTTGTCTTTCACGGCGCGCTTGTGCTCGTGATATTCAGAGTGATCGCGACCATATTGATAGGCCTGATCTTGCAAATCGCACTCGCCACCTTGATCGCAAATTGGGCAATCAAGCGGGTGATTGGCAAGCAAAAATTCCATCACGCCTTCACGCGCTTTTTTTACCATTGGCGTGTCGGTGAAAACTTTCATACCATTGTTTACAGGCATGGCGCAAGACGCCACAGGCTTTGGCGGCCCACCAACAACCTCAACAAGACACATGCGACAATTGCCCGCAATTTCAAGGCGCTCGTGATAGCAAAAGCGCGGAACTTCAATTTCCGCGATCTCGCAAGCTTGAATTATCGTTATTCCATCCGGAACTTCGTAGTCTTTGTTGTTGATTGTAACTAGTGCCATTTTTAAAATCTTTTCTTAGTTTGTGAAGGCGCGCTGACAGAATCTGTGCGGCCTAAAACGGAATTTCGTCGTCAGTTTCTTCAACCGAAACATTGCTGTTTTTGCGTGAGTCAGAATATCCAGAGCGTTCAGCGCCATCAGAGCTGCCGCCAGAATTTCTGCCATCAAGAATTTGCAAAGTTGAGTTGAAATTTTGCAAAACAATTTCAGTTGTATATTTTTCGACACCGTTGCTGTCAGACCATTTGCGAGTTTGCAACTGTCCTTCAATATAAAGCTTGGTGCCTTTTTTGACATAATTTTTAACGATTCCAACAAGGCCTTGCGAGAAAACAACCACGCGGTGCCATTCGGTTTTTTCTTTTTTTTCACCAGAATTTTTATCTTTCCAGTTTTCAGATGTAGCGATTGAAAAAGTGGCTAATTCTCTGCCGTCTTGTGTGTTTTTAACTTCGGGATCTTGTCCCACATTGCCCACAAGAATAACTTTATTGACTGACATAATTTTTATATTTAAGGTTTGTAGTGTTTAGGCGTCATTGGTTTTTGGCCAATTTAACACCTAAGGGCATAGAATAAAATGCTTTAAAAATAATACAAGATATATTGATGAATATTTTAGAATTAACCGTTGGAGAATTTTCGCGCGCGATCAAAAACGTGGTTGAAGACACTTTTGGCTATGTGCGCATCAAAGGCGAAATTAGTGGCTTTAAAAAAGCCAGCTCGGGCCATTTATACTTTAATTTGAAGGATGAAGAGGGCTTGCTTAATGCTGTCTGTTTTAAAAATGCCGCAGATTTGGTGAATTTTGAAATGGCTGACGGCCTTGCAATTGTTGCTTCGGGCAAAATTTCAACTTTTGGAGCGCGCTCAAATTATCAAATTATTGTTGAAAAAATTGAAATTGCCGGAATTGGCGCGATGTTGGCGATGATTGAAAAAAGGCGCCAAAAGCTTGCGGCAGAAGGGTTGTTTGATCAAATTCACAAAAAACCAATTCCATTTTTTGCGCGCAAAATTGGCGTGATAACCTCTGAAACTGGGGCGGTGATTCAAGATATTATTCATCGTGTTGAAGCCAGATGTGGCGCGCATTTACTGGTTTATCCAAGTGCAACGCAAGGCAAAGAAGCGGCGCCAAATGTGATAAAAGCGATTCGATATTTTAATAAATTGAAGAATGAAGCAAGGCCGCAGCTGTTGATTATAGCGCGTGGCGGCGGATCATTTGAAGATTTGCTGCCGTTCAATGATGAAGATTTGGTGCGCGAAGTTTTTAAGTCGGAAATTCCAATTATTTCGGCTGTTGGTCACGAAACTGACACAACTTTGATTGACTTTGTTGCTGATTTGCGCGCACCAACTCCAACTGCAGCAGCAGAGCTGGCAACGCCTGTTTTGACTGAGTTGAAGGCGGCTTTGCAAAAATATGTTCAGGAAATTTTGTTGGCAAAAAATCGTTTTTTTGTTGAGAAAAATCAGCAATTGCAAAATCTGCAAAAGCGCGTCGTTCATCCTTTGGCCAACATCAATCGCGCTGCAGAAAAGTTGCAATTTTTGCAGCAAAAAATAAATGTGGCGGCAAATAATATTTTTGCAACCAAGTCTGCGCAGCTTTCTGCCTCAAGGCTTTCGGCGATTACAATTTTGCACAAAATCAATTTTTCGCATGAAAAAATTAACAATTTTGACGCGGTGATAAAATCGGCAACTGTTTCTTTGCTAAAAAATTCGCAAACAAAATTGCAAAATCTTGAAAAATTATTAAATTCAGGACATTATAAAACAATTTTAGAGCGCGGATTTTCTTTAGTAAAAAATGCCAAGAACCAGCTTGTTTCATCAGTTGAGGGCATCAAGCCAAAAGAGGAAATTTTTATCGAAATGTTTGACGGCGAATTTTCGGCTTATGTTTTATCTTGCAAAAAAACTTCAGATGACGAAGCTTTAAAAACCGCCAAACGCCCGAAAACACAAGAAGAATCAATACAAGGAAAATTAATTTAATGCCGATGAAAACGCCAAAATTTTGGCTGCACAAAAATTTTATTGCAAAAGCTTTGACGCCGCTAAGCCTTGTCTATCAAGTGATGGCGTGGTTTGATGATGCAAGGCAAGAGCCGCAAAAAGTTTCTAAAGCTGTGATTTGCATTGGCAACATCACGATGGGTGGATCTGGAAAAACACCAGTTGCGCTGGCTATTGGCAAGCTTTTGCAAGAAATGCATGTTGAGTTTGCTTATTTGAGCCGTGGCTATTTGAGTAAAAAAAATCAGTTTGGATTTGTTGATAAAGAAAAATCGATGAGCTGCGACGTTGGCGATGAGCCCTTGATTTTAGCGGATGTGGCACCAACCTTTGTTGCCAAAGATCGTTTGCAAGGCGCAAGAGCAATTGAAAAAAACCGCCATCTTCAAGTAATTGTTCTTGATGATGGAATGCAAAATAATTCACTAAAAAAAGATTTAACAATTTTGGTGATTGATGGAAAAATTAAATTTGGCAATGAATTTTTATTTCCTGCAGGGCCTTTGCGCGAGAGTGTCGAAAGCGGTTTACAAAAAACAGATTTTGTTGTTGTGGTTGGCAAAGCCGATGAAGAATTGCGTGAAATTTTGGCTGGTAAAAAAATTATTTTAGCGGATATAAAAACTAAAAATTTAGCCAATTTTAAGGGGCAAAAATTGCTCGCTTTTTGTGGCTTGGCCTATCCTGACAAATTCTTTTCTTTCTTAGAAGATCAAGGTTTGGACGTGGTTGATAAAAAATATTTCATGGATCATCATTGTTATAAAATAAGCGAAATTGAAGCGTTGATTTTGGAGGCAAAAAAACAAGGCGCAAAATTGGTTACAACAAAAAAAGATTGGGTAAAATTTCCGCTAAATTTTAAAAGAAAAATTGAATATCTTGATATTGAGCTAGAGCTTGAAAATAAAGACTTTATTAAGGGCGAGATACAAAAAATTATTAAGAAAAAATGAACGATTTTATTAAAAAAATTCGCTATTTAGGTGAGGCGTTAATTGTAAAATTGGCGATGGGTTTTTTTGCGCTTTTGGGAGAAAAAAACGCCTCTGATTTTGGCTCATTTTTGGCGCGCAAAATTGGCAAATTGCACTCTAGTCACAAATTGGCTCTATCCAACATCAGCAAGGCTATGCCGCATTTAAACGAAGCGCAAAAAAATCAAATTATCGACGATATGTGGGATAATTTGGGGCGTGTGGTTGGCGAATATGTGCATTTGGCAAAATTGTCGCCGCAAAAAATGGTTGAAAAATATGTTTTGTTTGACGATAAAAGCCGTGCCAATATTGGCTTTATCAAGCAAAATTGTAAAGGCGGAATAATTTTTTCTGGCCATATTGGCAATTGGGAAATTGGCCCAAAAACGTTGATGAGCGAAGGTTTTAACGTGAGCACGGTTTATCGTCCGCTCAACAATCCATATGTTGAAGAAATGACTGCATCAATTCGCGGTGCAAAGCTTATTGCCAAGGGTTCGCATGGTGGGCGTCAAATTATCGAAGCAATAAAAAATGGCGAATATGTGATCATTCTGGCCGATCAAAAAGTAAGCGAAGGCGAAAAAGTTAAATTTTTTCACGACGATGCCGTCACTGCAACATCAATTGCGCGCATTGCTTTAAAATATGACGTGCCACTAATAGCGGCGCGCTGTATCCGAATTGATCACCAATTTAAATTTTGGGTAGAAATCGAAAAACCTCTTGCTTTTCAAAAATCTGGCGACATAAATAGAGATGTTCTCGATCTTACGCGAACAATAAACCAGAAGCTTGAAGACTGGATTTCTGATTATCCAGCGCAGTGGTTTTGGGTTCATGATCGCTGGAAAAAATAAATAATTATCCTTTGTCGCAAGTGATATAACCTTAGGCGCGACTGAGCTGCGGTTGGAGCGACTAAGGTTATATCACTTGCGACAAAGGATAATTATTAAAAATAAAAATATAAAAATTATGAAATTATTTTTGAAAAATGTTTTTTTGATTGCCACCTTGTCAATGTTGGCTTCGTGCGCTTATGTGTTTAACAAAAAAACTGTTGAAGTGACAATTGATAGCAACACGCAAGGCGCAGACATCACTATTGAAGGCAGAAATTATGGTAAAACTCCTGCGGTGCTGACGCTTGAGCCAAAAAATTATAACGTAACCATAACCAAAGAAGGATATGGTTCGGCGCAGTTGCAGCTTGAATCTTGGCAAGGAAGAAAAGGTGCGGGTGAAATTGCAAAATGCGCCAGTCCGCTCGATTTGATGTTATTTTCTTATTTAACTGTTTATTGCCGCGATTTCAAAGAGTCGAGATATACGGTCAACATTCCATATTTAAGCGGCGCTTCACAAAATCGCCAATATGGCGCCCCAACATCTGTTGGCATAGCTCCGCAATTTTATAATAACGGTAGCGATTATCAGCAGCCGGCTTATCAGCAATATTATCAACAGCAGTAATCTTATTAATTTTTTATGCCTAAAATAGGTGATGAATTTTTGGCAAATGAAGAATCGCCAGAAAACAATGATCCTAGAGGCAAGATCAGAAGATTAGCGTGGATGGCTGCCGAATCTGGCCATGAGATGGTTCACGGCAACAATATTCCCTTTGACGAAGAGCTTAGCGAAGCAGTTAAAAAAATAGTCGAATTCGTAAAAAGACAAGTTGTAGGCGATGATTATTTGCTCGAATATCACAGTGATAATTTAAGAATTAGATATAATAAAAACAAAGATCTTTTGTCAATATCGCTTGGAGAAGAGCAGGGCTTGGTTCCTTATTTTAAAGGCCTAGATGGCAAATATTCTTTTGATGGAAAAATAAAAGATCCAGCCGCAAGCAAAGAGTTGGTTTTGGCGACTTGTGCAAATTTCAACTTAAGCAATCGAGAAGAGGGTGATGTTATTGAGGCCGCTCCCGCTTTGGCTCCGCAAAATCGTCGACAGGATTCTAATTTTGTAACCATTGAGCAGGTTAATCACTTTATCTCTACAAAAATTCAAGAAAATCAAAGATTGTTGAATGGTGCAAAAGATGGCGCTGTCGCTGTGGCTTCTGGCGTTCTGCCGCTAACTTTTAGAAAAACAAAAACATTTTTTGGTATTTTTCAAAGCAAGAAAAAAGAAGAAATTTCTATCGAATATAAAGCTGAAAATGGTTCGCAAATTACAATTTTTGCGCAAGGCAGGGGCGAAGAGTATTCTGTAAATAAAGTCCAAATTTCTGATGTTGGAAATATTTCTACGTATAATGTTGGGGAAAATGATGGAGAGATGTTTAAAATTATTTCGGAGTTTCGCACTAGAGGGGCAAGTTCGAGCGCTTCTTTGCAGGAAGCTTCGGGTGAAGCCAAATCTACACCTGCCCGTCTTTAATCAAAATTGTGCGATCAAGTTTTTTTGCCAATTCCAAATTGTGCGTAACCACCAAGCAAGCAATCTTTGAGGCTGCTGCCA
>CAYPUN010000007.1:10486-25415 GCA_964413985.1 uncultured Rickettsia sp.
AGCTCTTCCTCGTCAGCGTCTTCGGCGCCTTCTTCTTTTTCATCATAATCGAAATCGTCATCGCGACGAGGTTTTTCAACTTTTTCTTCAAGTCCAAGCTTGTCTTTTGCAGTTGCGATCACTTTGTTTTTCGCTTCTTCAAAATCAATTTTGTGAATTGTTGCATATTCAGCCGCAAGGCGCGACACCGCTGTTTCGTAGATGATACGTTCAGAATAAGATCTTTCGCCATCTTCAATATCACGTGTCAAATCGCGCAAAACTTCAGCCAAGAAAATAATATTTCCCGAGTTGATTTTTGATTCATATTCTTGCGCGCGACGACTCCACATCCCTTTCAATTTTTTGATACCGCTGCGCAAAATCGAAAACACCTCTTCCATTTGCGCCTTAGAAACCAAAGGGCGTAAGCCAATTTTTTCAGAGTTTTTGACGGGAACGCGAATGGTTAATTTTTCTTTGTCGAAGCTCATCAAATATGAACTGAATTCGTGTCCCAAAACCATTGTTTTTTCAGTATCAACAATTTTGCCGATGCCGTGTGATGGATAAACCGCATAGTCACCAACCTTGAATTCAAAGGCTTTGGCTGGTTTTGCCTGCGCAACTTCAACAGCTTTTTCAGCCTTTTTTTCAGCTACAACTTTTTTTGCTGATGATTTTTTTTCTTTCTCAACTTTTATTTTTTCAACTTTTTTCGCAACTTCTTTCTTCACAGCTTTCAAAATTTTAACAGGCTTTTTTGCCTTAACTGGCTTGGTTATTTTAGATTTCTTCGCCGGCTTAATCACCTTTTTTGCAACAATTTTTTTCACCGGTTTTTTAACAATTTTTGCCGTAATTTTTTTTGTTTTAGCAACAATTTTATTTTTTTTCGCTGCAATTGGCTTTTTAACAATTTTTTTCACCAGCTTCTTTGCAACTTTTTTTACAATTTTTGCTTTTTTAGTTGGCATTTTTGTTTTTAGAGCCTTATTTTTTTTGCCAAGAATTTTTTTAGCCACAACTTTTATCTTAGGCTTTACTTTTGATTTTATTTTTGACTTCATTTTTTTTGCTGACATTTTTTAAAAAAGTAAAATAATATTGAAAGAGAATCATCATAGCACGTTTTTTAGCGGCTTGCAAGAGTTTTTTGCCGCCATTTCTAATGTTTGAACTAAATTATTAAAAATTTGAAAAATTTTTTTAAAAAAATCACAAAATTGGATAGGGATCGCATCCTTGCTGTTATTGACGGCACGATTGATCACCGCATGTTTAAACCTGTGGCAATTTCGATCGTGGCAAGCTTCTTGCTTTTTAACGGCGCAACCATGATTTATAGCCATTTGATTGATCGCAAAGAGCGTTTATTGCAACGAAAAGCGGTGACGCCAATTAAAATCACTATCAGCAAAAGCGGCAAATCTATTGATTTTAACGAGCTGCAAGTGTCGCAATATCGCGTCAAAAGCGGCGATACAATTCTCAAAATGCTGAACAAAGTTGGCGCAAATGAAGCCGATGTTTTTGCAATTTTGGAAGCGATGAAAACCGTCTTCAAGCCCCAAGACATCTCGGTTGGTGACAATATTGTTATCAAATATAGATTGCAAATTGACGCGCAGCCAAAAGAAGATGCTGGCAAAAAAGTTGTGATCAGCGAGATTCGCGTTGTACCATCGCCAGACCGCGAAATTATTGTGGTGCGCGGTGTTGATGGAAAATATAATGCGCGCGAAAACAAGCAAAAATTGACGCGCAGCGTGGTTCGATATTCTGGCGTTATCAAAGACGGGCTTTATGTTGACGGGGTCAATGCTGGCATTTCGCCAACTTCGATGATGAACATGATTGGCCTTTATGCTTATGAAATCGACTTTCAGCGCGATTTGCACGATGGCGATAAATTTGAAATGTTGGTCGAAAGCTTCTTCACCGAAAATGGTCGCAAAATCAGAGATGGCGATGTTTTGTTCTCGGCAATTGCGCCAAAGGGACGCAAGATCGAGATCTATGGACACGCAATTGACGGGCGTCGCGAATATTTTGACGGCAATGGCAACAGTGTGCGCAAATCGTTGCTACGCACACCTGTCAACGGTGCGCGGGTTTCTTCTGGCTTTGGATTTCGACGCCATCCAATTTTAGGCTATTCAAAATTGCACAAAGGAATTGATTTTGCTGCACCTTCCGGAACACCTATTTTAGCGGCTGGAAACGGTGTTATCACTTTTATGGGGCCGCATGGTGGATATGGAAATTTCGTGCGCATCAAGCATACGGCAGACTATGAAACGCAATATGGTCACGCTAGCAAATTTTCAAATAAATTTCGCGTTGGCTCAAAAATTAAGCAAGGCGAAGTGGTGGCTTATGTCGGCTCCACTGGCCGCTCCACAGGGCCTCACTTGCATTTTGAAATTGTTTATAAAGGCAATGCGATCAATCCAGCAAGTGTGAAAGCTGTTTCAGGTCTAAAGCTTGCGGGCAAAGAGTTGGCGCGGTTTAACGCCACTAAATCAGAAATTGATGGCTATCGCAAAAAGATTCCAAACGAAATTACAAGGGCGCAATAATGAAAATTGTTAACATACTTTTTAACTATAAAAAATCGTCTCACGACAATCAGGTGCTGGGCGTAGAGCGTTGCTTCATTGACTATGCGCGCTATTTGATTGAGCAAAAAAACGAAGTGGTTTCGGTGTTAAAAACGGGCATGGTTTATTTGGATAAGGTGAAACAAAATAGCACAAAAACCTTAGAGCTTAGCGCTTTTGGGCAGGGCGATGTTTTGTCGATGTTGCGCATGGCATTTTTGTTTTTGCGCTTCAAGCCCGATGTGATAATTTGCCATTCTGGACGAGCGTTATTCTTTGCGCGAGTGGCTCGGGTGCTTGGTTTGTGCCGTGCACCGATTGTTGTAATCAATCACGGAATTCGCGTGCAAAAATTTCTCAAAGCCGATTATGTTTTTGCAGTGAACGATTATTTCACCCGCGAATTGGTTGCTGCCGGCATGAAAAAAGATCGCGCAATTGCAATTCCAAACATGATTGAAGTGCCAAAAAACTTCACGCCAATTGTCAAGCCAAAATTTCGCCAACCGTTGAGATTGGGCTCTTTGGGGCGTTTATATCCTGAAAAATATTTTGATAAAGTTTTGCGCGCAATGGCAGTTTTGAAACAACAAGGTTTTGAATGCGAATATGTTATAGGTGGCGTGGGGCCAGAGCAGAAGCCACTTGAAAGCCTTGCAAAAGAATTGGGCCTTGAAAAAAATTTCAAAATTTTGGGTTGGACAGAAGATAAAAAAACTTTTTTTGAAAATATCGACATCTTCATTTTGCCATCTTGGGGCGAAACTTTTGGCATTGTTTTGCTTGAGGCCATGCTTTATAAAACACCAATTATAACCAGTGATAGCTGGGGTCCAGACGAAATTATCGATCACGAAATTGATGGTATAAAAGTTTCAAAAGATGATGCGCAGAAAATGCCGCAATTGTTGGCGCAACAAATTTTACGCTTGAACAATGATCAAGAATTTGCACACAAAATGGCCGAAAAATCTTATCAAAAATTCTTTGAGAAATATTCTGCCGATGTTGTCAGCAAGCGCCTCAACGAGCTATTACACCAAATTGCCAAAAAATGAAAATCATCGCCCAAAACCGCAAAGCATATTTTAATTATACAATTGAAGAAGAGTTTGAAGCTGGTCTGGTGCTGGTTGGAACCGAGGTTAAGGCGCTGCGTGAAGGCCATGTAAACATGAACGATGCTTATGCAGTTGAAAAAGACAATGAGATGTTTTTGGTAAATTCTGTAATCGGCGTATATAAAGGCACTGTAGGCACCACCCATGATGAAAAACGTCCGCGCAAAATTTTGTTACACAAAAAAGAAGTGGCAAAATTGCTTGGCAAAATGAAGATGAAAACTTATTCGCTGGTGGTGACGAGAATATTTTTTAACAATCGCGGCAAGGTGAAGATTACACTTGGTCTGGCCAAGGGCAAGAAGCTTTATGACAAGCGTGAAACCATCAAAAAGCGCGACGAAAAACGGCGCAATGATCGTGGCGAAGATTAGGCACTGTTAACAAAGTCTACAACATTCATATTTAGCCCTATTTTTGCTTATTTTTTAATAAAAATGCTCAAAATATATCCAGATATTTATCGCAATTTTATTAAAAAAGCGCTAAAAATATGTCAAAATCTGAATATTGTAGACTTTGTTAACAGTGCCTAAATTTGGAAGTGATTAAAATGCAATCAAAACAAAATCTTGTCGATTTTTTATTGTCATCTTTTCTTGCTTTGAAGCGTGTTGGGCCCGCTGTTAAGAACAATCTCGAGCGTCTCACGCAAAGCGCGCAAATTTTTGATTTGTTGCTGCATAAACCAACTCATCTTGAAAAAATCATCATCAATCCAGAGCTGTCAAGCGTTGTCAGCGGCCAATTGATTGCGATAAAAGTTAAAATTGAAGCACATCATCAGCCGGCAAAAAGCCGTCAGCCCTACAAAATTCTGGCTTACACACCAAGCGGATATATCACTTTGGTGTTCTTCAAAATTTATCCATCGCAAGTTGAGAAATTGGCAATAGGCAATGAAGCCTTGGTGGTTGGGCATTTGCAGCGTTCGCTTAGTGAAAATCAAATCACTCATCCACAAGAAATTCTTGATTTAAAAAAGGATGAAGAAAAAATAAAAACGCTCTCAGGTCTTGATATTGGCTATTCCTTGGTTGGTGGCGTGACGCAAAAATTTTTGCAGCAAAAAATAAAAGAAGTGTTTTTGCAAATCGATTCTTCTTGTGCGCCACCAGCAGAATGGATCAATCAGCAACTGCTTGAAAAGCAAGGCTGGAGCGGTTTTGTGGCTTCGCTAAAAAAAATCCATCAACCACAAAACGAAGCAGATTTTTTGCCGCAAAATTTAGCGCGCCAACGTCTTGCCTATGACGAGCTTTTGGCTTGGCAAATCGCTATGTTGCTGGTTCGCCAAAGTGAAGAACAAACAAAAACCGCGCCGCAAATTGGCAAAAATTTAGCCGATGAATTTTTGCAGACAATGCCTTTTAAGCCAACGCTGTCGCAGCTTCGCGTGATTGACGAAATTAAGCAAAACATGCTTTCGACAAAAAAAATGTTGCGACTTTTGCAAGGCGATGTTGGCTCAGGAAAAACCGTTGTAGCAATTTATGCATGCTTGCTGGCAATATCAGCGCAGAAGCAGGCCTGCGTTATTGTGCCAATTGCAACCTTGGCGCATCAGCATTTCGAATATTTCAAAAAAATGCTGCAAAATTTTAATTTAGAAATTGAAATTTTAACCAGCAAAAATACTAAAAAGCAAAAAGCAAAAATTTTGCAAGATTTGCGCGATGGCAAAATACATATTCTAATCAGCACCCATGCGGCTTTGCAAGATGATGTGATTTTCAAAAATCTTGGCGTTGCAATCATTGACGAGCAGCATCGTTTTGGTGTTATGCAGCGTTTAAAATTGGTGGAAAAAGGTCGTGATGTTGATGTGTTGTTGATGAGCGCAACGCCCATTCCGCGCAGCTTGATGATGGCAATTTATAGCGATATGGATATTTCAATTTTAAACGAAAAGCCAGCAAATCGCAAAAATATCGACACCATAATTCGTTCGCAAAACAAACAAGAAGAAATTTACGATGGCATCAAGCGAGCAATTTTTAAGGGCGACAAGGTCTATTGGATTTGCGCCGCAATTGAAGAAAGCGAAGAAGTTGAATTGGTGAGCGCGCAAAAAAAACACGAAGAATTGAGTGTAATTTTTGGCGAAAAAAATGTGGCACTGCTTCATGGAAAAATGAAAGAGCCGGCAAAAGAAAAAGTGATGGAAAGTTTCGTTGGAAAATCTTCTATGGCTGCCAAAGCTGATGCAGAGCCATTGCAAGAGCCTTCGGCTGTTGAAAAAAATCCAGTCAATTCTCCAAAAATTCTCGTTGCCACCACCGTTATCGAAGTTGGAATTGACGTAAAAGACGCCACAATTATCGTCATCGAAAACGCCGAACATTTTGGTTTGTCGCAACTTCATCAGCTGCGAGGCCGTGTTGGGCGCAGTGACAAGCAATCTTATTGCATTTTGCTTTATGGCAAAAAATATAGCACCAAAGCTCGCGAACGCTTGTCAATACTTCGTCAAAGCAATGACGGATTTTTTATTGCTGAAGAAGATTTAAAATTGCGTGGTAGTGGCGAGCTGCTTGGCACTAAGCAAAGTGGCATTTTGGAATTTAAAATTGCCGATTTATTTTTTGATACTGAGTTGCTAAAAACTGCACATAAAAACGCGCAATTTATTTTAAATCACGATAAAAATTTGCGTGAAAAAGACAGTCAAAAATATCATGATTTGTTGCGATTGTTCAACTATGACCGCTGTTTGGATATCATAAATTCGGGATAATTTTAGGCGGACATCTTTTATAGCAAGCGATATGGCTCTTGGTATAAAGCATAGTTGCCTAATTTTTCTTGACTCGATTTAAAAATATAAATAAAATTGCAAGGCTTTTTAAAAGCTAATAAATTATTTTACCACGAATAGTTATATTAACACCAAAACTTACAACTCAAAACCCCTCGCAATTCTCGTAAGTTTTTCAAGGTTATGTTTCTTTAGTGCTGAATAATTTTTGGCAATTTTAAGGCAATTTTTCGTCTTACTAATTACTAAACATAACCACAAATTTATGAAAAAAATAATCTTTACTGCCCTTATCTCATCTTTTTTATTTTGCACTAATGCCTTTTCTAAAACCGAGGGCAATTATGTTTCGGGCAGCGTTTTGTATAACAAAACAAAAGTTAAGCAAGATGAAACAGTGGAGGTCTTTGGCGGCAACACGCGAGTTATACATCGAGATGCGCGCTCTGATTCTGCGGGCGTTGGCATTGCCTATCGTTATGCTTTCAATCACAATGGATTTTTTCTTGCACCAGGAATTTTTGCTGAAAAAAACAATTCAAAATCGTTGATTGGCAGCAGCTCTTTAAATATCCAAAATCGCTATGGTTTAAAAGCTGATTTGGGCTATGATTTAGAAGATGATCTAGCAATTTATGTTGTAGGTGGTGTATCCTATTTAAAATATAGATTGTCAGATAGCCTTGAAAGTCGTTCTTCCAATGCATCTAACAGCTTTTTTTATGGCATCGGCTTAAGTCATGATTATTCAAACAGAGTTTCGTTTAATATCGAATATAATACCCAAAAATTTAAAATTAACGGACTTGAAGGGGATGAGAAAATCAGGATTAATAACGATGTTGTAAAAATTGGTTTGGCTTACAAATTCTAAGCTTTTCCGCTTGCTTAGTGGATCGCCACGCCTTGCTAAAATAAGGCGCGGCGATCTATGTGCAGGATTTACAAATTATAATAATTTATGACAAATACAACTGAATCAAAAGCTCCAACAAAAGTAGTAATAAAAAAACCTTCACCTTTCGGTGGCGATCCTTACAACAAAAGAGATGGTGGCGGAAAAAAAGGCGGAGCAAAGAATCAACAAGGCGGCGGCAGCTCAGCAAGGCAGCGTCCAATGTCTGGCAATATCAATAAATTCACTGGCGGCGCTGGCGGAGACAGATAATTTTCAAATAAAAAACCCATCCCTCATATAAAGAAGGATGGGTTTTTGTAATGCTTATAAAGCTGCGCCAAGAAGACGCGTCGAGCAAGATAGCGCCTATTTCTGCGCTACGCCACCTTTTTCAATTTTTCAGCCAAATCTGTTTTTTCCCAAGAAAATCCACCATCGGCTTCTGGTGCGCGACCAAAGTGGCCGTAGGTTGCAGTTCTCTTATAAATCGGTTTATTCAATCCCAAATGCGTGCGAATTCCGCGTGGCGACAAATCAACCAACTCATTGATAACTTTCACCAAATCTTCACCTGCAATTCCGGTGTGATGATTGTTCACATAAAGTGCTAGCGGTTTAGAAACGCCAATAGCGTAAGCGATTTGAATTGTGCAGCGCGTTGCAAGACCAGCCGCAACTACGTTCTTCGCCAAATAGCGCGCCATATAGGCCGCAGAGCGATCAACCTTGGTCGGATCCTTTCCGGAAAATGCACCGCCACCATGTGGAGCTGCGCCGCCATAAGTGTCAACGATAATCTTGCGGCCAGTTAAACCAGCGTCACCGTCAGGTCCGCCAATCACAAATTTGCCGGTTGGGTTGACCAAAAATTTGTCGTCAGCGCACATCCAGCCTTTTGGCAAAGTGGCTTCAACATAAGGTTGGATAAGGTCGCGCACTTGTTTTTGTGTATAACCTTCTGGATGTTGAATTGAAACCAAAACAGTTTCAGCGCCAACGGGCATGCCATCAACATAGCGCAAAGTCACTTGGCTCTTGGCATCTGGGCCCAAGCCTTTCAACTTGCCAGAGCGCACCGCGTCCATAATGTTGTGCAAAATGCGATGCGAATAATAAATTGCAGCAGGCATCAAAACATCGGTTTCTTTGCAAGCATAGCCAAACATAATTCCTTGATCTCCTGCGCCTTCATCCTTAGAGCCAGCAGCATCCACGCCAACTGCAATATCCGCAGATTGCGCATGCAACAAATTGGTGATCTTCAAATTTTGCCAATGAAAACCATCTTGCTCATAACCAATTTCTTTCACAGTGCCGCGAATTAAATCTTCAATTTCGGCATTAGAAAATTTTGGCGCACGAATTTCGCCGCCAACAATCACGGTGTTGGTGGTGGCAAAAGTTTCAATTGCCAAGCGCGCATATGGATCTTTTGCTAAATAAGCGTCAACAAGAGTGTCAGAAATTTGGTCGCAAATTTTGTCTGGATGGCCTTCTGACACAGACTCAGAGGTGAATAAATAATTTTTTGGCATAAAAATAACTAATTTATAATTTTGGAAGGCTTTCCGAAAAATAAAAACCCTAAATTAGGGGTGTTGCAAAAACTAAAACGATTTTACATAGCCTAAACGCACAGTAGTAAAGGTTGCATCGATCAAATCAATTTTGCCGATATAACGTTGCACGCTAAAACGAATTGCATCTTTTGAATCAGCAAATGGCGCCAATTGAAAGCCAAATCCAACAAAAGGCTTATATTCGCTTTTTTTTACTTTGGTATAAGCGCCGCCAGTTTCAAAAATACTAATTTTGCTTTTCATCCTAGAAACTCCGGCTTCGCCAAAGATTTCAAAAAATCCATCTCCAATCACAGGTGCGAAAAATAATCCTGAAAAATTATAATAATCTAAACCCAAAGTGGCCTTTTTTTCTAAAACGCGACCATTTAAAGAAGGGCTTGACAAATCAGTCTGCGACCAGTTGGCGTTGATGCCAAAATATTTGTGAATGCGACCATGAAATCCAAGTGCGATATTGTCAAATTTTTTGATTTGATCGCCAATGCCGTTGGTGGCGAAATGCTTGGCACCAGAGTTGCCGCTCAAACGTGGGGCGCTATATTCGATCGTCACAAATGGATCGAGAAAAAAGCTGTCTCTCACCGCGCCAAAAGAGGCGCTAGAAAATAATAAAGCCGCGAAGCCTACAAACGCAAAGCTGCGAAAATTTTTCATAACTATTTTTATTCGTGAAATTAGGCGGGGGCTCCCGAGATTCGTCTTACTGTTTCTTGCTTGCCAAGAATATCAATAACATCAAAAATTCCACCAGCAGAAGCGGCGGAAAAGGTTAAGGCGATTCTTAACACTGGGCCAAAATCTTTTATTTTTAAAGAATTTTGCGTGGCATAGTTGCTAAGAGCGTCCTTGATAGCATCGTGGTTCCAGTCTTTTAAATCAACCAAAATCTTTTGCAAATCAACTATAATTGATTTTTTTTCTAGAATCAAGCTTTGAAGCGAGGCGTCCAGAGGAGCTGCAAAATTATCGCAATAAACCAAGGCCGATGAAGCCAGATCTTTCAAGGTTTCGGCGCGTTCTTTAAGAAATTTTAAAGCGGTGATAATGCGTTTTTTTTCTGCGGCAGAAATTTCTTTCTCCAAAAATTCGGCGAGCAATGCAAATAATTCTTCATCATTTTTTTGCTTAATATAATGTTTGTTAACATGATTCAACTTAGCAAAATCAAAGCGCGCCGGCGATTTTCCAACTTTGTCCAAATCAAACCACTCAATCGCTTTTTCGTCAGAAATAATTTCTTCATCGCCGTGAGACCAGCCAAGTCGTAGCAAATAATTGCGCATAGCTTCAGGCAAATAGCCCATCTGTTGATAATCAGTAGCCGAAGTTGCGCCGTGACGTTTTGACATTTTTGCGCCGTCAGAGCCGTGAATTAGTGGAATGTGCGCAAACTCCGGAACCTTCCAGCCCATGGCTTCATAGATGATTTTTTGGCGGAAGGCATTGGTGAAATGATCGTCGCCGCGAATAACGTGAGTGATGTTCATGTCGTGATCGTCAACGACCACAGCCAGCATGTATGTAGGCGTGCCGTCAGATCGCAGCATCACCAAATCGTCAATTTCAACGGCTTTCACGCGCGTTTCGCCTTGCACCAAATCGTTGATAACAATTTCGCCATCAAGGGGCGCTTTGATACGAATAACCGATGGCGTGCCAGCAGGCGCTTCACTTGCAGCCTTGTCGCGCCATGGACTTTTAAAGCGAAAAACCTCGCCTTTTTTCTCGGCATTTTTGCGCAAATCTTCAAGCTCTTGCGCGCTCACATAGCAGCGATAAGCCTTGCCACTTGCCAACAATTCTTGCGCAACTTGCGCGTGACGCGCCAAATTTTTCGACTGCAAAACAAAATCACCATCATGCTTCAGACCAAGCCAGTCAAGGCCTTGCAAGATTGCATCAAGCGCCGCCTGCGTCGATCTTTTTTCATCTGTGTCTTCAACGCGCAGCAAAAATTTTCCACCATGATGCTTTGAAAAAAGATAATTAAACAAAGCCGTGCGCGCTCCACCAATATGCAAATAGCCAGTTGGTGATGGAGCAAAACGAGTTACCACAGAATTTTTTTCAGTCATATTATTTTCTTTACCTTGACAAATTGCAAAAATTATAGAGAAATATTATAATATTTACCAAAGCATATATTACAAATCAAAAATGGCCATAGCTTCCGCTAACACAGACATTAGTGCAAAACTTTTGGAAAAGAAAATCATTTCCGAAGATCAGCTTAAAATTGCTATCAAAGAGCAGGCGCGCCTACAAAACTCTAAGACGGTGGCAGCCATTTTGGTTGAGATGGGTTTTGTGTCTGAAAGTATTTTGGGTGAAATTTTAAACGAATCAACTGGTGTAAAAAAATTCGACATCAAAGCTTCAATCATCGATTCGCGCTTGGTGAAAAAGGTGCCAAAAGATTTTGCGATGCACAACAAATTGATTCCCGTTTCTTATTCAAAAGACACGGTAACAATTGCCATGGCCGACATTTTCGACATCATCGCAATTGACCAAGTGCGACGCTGCTTCCCGCCTAATTTCCGCATCAATCCAGTTTATGTTCCTGAAGTTGATATTTTGCACGCCATCGATCAATATTATGGCTATGAAATGTCCATCGAAGGGATTTTGAAAGAAATCGAAGGCATCGACGTCAACAAAATCAACGATGAAACGCAGCTGCGTGGCGATTATAAAAGTCCGCTCGTGCGTTTGGTTGACGCAATTTTGAGCGACGCCGTCCATTCTGGCGCGTCGGATATTCACTTTGAGCCAGAAAATATGTTCCTGCGCATCCGCTACCGTATTGACGGCAAGCTGGTGCAAATTCGCTCGCTGCACAAAGATCATTGGTCGGCAATTGCGGTGCGTATCAAAATTATTTCGGGCATGAACATCGCCGAAAGTCGCAAGCCGCAAGACGGCCACAGCAACGCCGAAATCTCTGGTCGCAAGATCGATTTTCGTGTGTCAACGCAGCCAACGGTGAATGGCGAAAATATCGTAATGCGTATTTTGGACGAGAAGCAATCGATCTTAACCCTTGACAGGCTTGGCTTCACAGAGCATAGCATCAATTTGCTCAAAAAAATGGTGCAGCGTCCTGAAGGTGTGATAATCCTCACGGGACCTACGGGCAGTGGTAAAACAACCACGCTTTATACGCTTCTAAGCTATATCAACTCGATCGACAAAAACATCATGACGCTTGAAGATCCGGTGGAATATCGCATTCCGATGATTCGCCAATCGAGCATCAAAACCGATATTGGCCTCGATTTTGCAGCAGGCGTCAAAGCCTTGCTACGCCAAGATCCCGACGTTATCCTCATTGGTGAAATTCGCGATAAAGACACGGCAATTTCGGCAATTCAAGCAGCGATGACAGGTCACCAAGTTTATACCAGCTTGCACACCAACGACGCTCTGGCGGCCATTCCGCGCTTGATGAACATTGGCGTGCCAAATTATCTGATGGCTGGATCCTTGATTTGTATAGTTGCGCAGCGATTGGCGCGAAAACTATGCCAAGAATGCAAAAAAGAAGAGCTAATTGATGTTAACGAAAAAAGGCTGCTTGGCACAAAATATGGCCACATCGACAAGCTTTTCAAAGCGCAAGGCTGCGAAAGATGCAACAACAGCGGCTATAAAGGCCGAATCGTCATCGCCGAAATTTTGCCTTTTGATCGCGAACTTGACGAAATGGTGTCAACCGCCAAAAGTCGCAAAGAGATGATGCAATATCTGGTCAGCAAAAATTTCGTGCCAATGGTTGAAGACGGCCTGCAAAAGGTTGTAGCTGGCGTCACCGACTTAAAAGAGCTAATTCGCGTTGTCGATTTAACCGACCGCATGAACTGATAGATATTGAAATTTCGAAATTCGTTATTAAATTGATTAGGTTCAAAAAGAATTTTTAACAAGAAAAAAGAAGATCTCTCATATCTTAAAATCAAGATAAGACGGATCCAAAAAATAATAAACAAAATGAACCCATTATCAAAATCAAACAAAGCCCTAGACGATGATCTTCTGGCGCTTGGTGGCAATCTAAAAAACTCTTACACAAACACCACAAAAGATATAAAAATCACAGTATGGCCAGAATTTATCGACAGCCAAAACACTCAACTTGGCAGCTTGTTCATCTGGGCCTATCACGTGCGCATCGATAACGAGGGCGCCGAAAACATCAAGTTGATCAACCGTCATTGGCGCATCATTGACGAGCACGGCGTCACGCAAGAAGTTGACGGCGAAGGAGTTGTTGGCGAGCAGCCAAAAATTGAGTCTGGCAAAGCCTTCCAATATAGCAGCGGCGTGCATTTGCGTTGCCCTTCAGGAATTATGTCTGGTCATTATCAGGTGCAAAAAGATAATGGCGATCTGTTCGAAGTATCAATTCCGGCCTTTTCGCTTGATGTTCCAACCATCAAAAGCGTCATCAATTAATGAAAATTCTTGCTTTTGAAACAAGCTCTGGATCTTTATCTGCTGCACTTCTAGAAGATCAAAAAATTCTAGAATATTTCAATTTGCCAGAAAATGGCAGGCAGGCAGAGCTTCTAGTTTCATGTCTCGAAGATATATTGCAACGTCACAAAATTTGGTATAACGACCTTGCGGCAATTGCCACCACAAAAGGCCCCGGAAGCTTTACTGGAGTGCGTATAGCCCTTGCGGCAGCGCGAGGCCTAAAAATTGCAACTGGTCTGCCACTAATCGCACTCGATGCTCTCGAGGTGATCGCCTATAAAAACCGCAGCCAACAAAACGGCAAAATGCTTGTGGCTGTTGATGCCAGAATGGATGAATTTTTTGTTGCTGAATTTTTGTCGCAAAATAATAACATCACTCGCCTTACAGATTCAAGGCTTGCAACCAAAGCAGAATTTGAAGAATTGGCACAAAAGCACAATTTTGTTTGTGGCACTGCAAAAGCGCCAGAAGATATCGCAAGCGCCGATTTTATTGGTCTGATGGCCTATGAGAAATTGCAAGAAAACAGCGAAGGTGACAAGAATGACAATCCAACTTATTTGCGCCAACCAAAAATTAGTGTGCGCAAAAAATAGCCCGCAAGCCCCTAAAATCAAGGTTATATAGAGTCTCTAATTTGATAAGCAACCGCACATAATTTTTCATCTGAACGACCAAGCATATATTGCTCGTCAACGGAACATTCTGCATAAGCACCTTGTGCTGCCTCATTAATTGGCTGCACGCGACCTGTGTTTGCCACGCCATCATCAATCTTGCTGTCAATTGAAAGCGCGTCTGAAACTGTAATTGCAGGAGACGCAAGCGAGCTGCCATTCACCAATGTGTTTGCTGGAGAAGCGGCCGCCAAAGGTGTGCCTGTAAGCACCACAACATTTTGCGAATCTGAAGATCGATAATCAATTTCCCAGCCAGAGCCTTGCACCAAAGATGCTGGAGCAAATCCTGAAGGGCCAAATATTGTTGGAGTGTCAGTGCCCGTAGGCGAGGTGGCGCCAATTGCAGAAGCCTCCAACATGCCAACACCTTTCAACATTATCCACGCGTTACGTCCTTCGGAATCGCTGGCAGCGCACCCAGAAGCTGCGCAATAATTTATTTTTTCATCACCATTTCCAGAAGCTGCCCCACCAATAGTACCAGTATAATCCCCGGGATAGGCGCCATATTGCGAATAAAAAGAATTTACCGATATCGCCAAAGCCTTCGCCTCACTGACTATAGAGCGCAGCTGATAACTTTTAATTAAAGATTTTCCACCAAGAATTGCCGCCACCAAAAACCCAATAATAATCAAAACAATTGATAATTCGATGAGAGAAAATGCTGGTTTTTTTTGCATAAGATGCAGTCTTTGTTGAGTTGGAGGCCGGGGTCGGAATCGAACCGACGCATAAAAGCTTTGCAGGCTCTTGCATTACCACTTTGCTACCCAGCCATAGAGGGAATTACAAATATAATCATAAAAATCAAGATTACAAGCC
>CAYPUN010000008.1:0-24131 GCA_964413985.1 uncultured Rickettsia sp.
GTTGAATTTTTAACATTGGCGCAGGCTCTAGAAATAAGCGGTGCTGTGCTTGTTGGTGATTATGATTTAACAAAAAAAATTTATGATGTTGCAACTCTGGATAACGCTGATGAAACGCAAATTTCATTTTTGAATTCGGCGCAATATTTTTCTAAATTTCAAGAGACAAAAGCTGGATTTTGTTTGGTGGATGAAGCGGCGGCTGGAAGGGCTCCAAACCATTATTCAATTTTGATGGTCAGCAAAAATCCATATTTTTCTTACGCCAAAATTGCTGCTGCTTTTTATGAAGAATCGACGACTGATTTTGTTGAAAACAAATCAATCCATCCAACTGCAACAATTGGCGAAGGCACGAAAATCGCGCCTCTGGCCTATATTGGCAAAAATGTAAAAATTGGCAAAAATTGTTTTGTCGCGCCGCAAGCTTGTGTGATGGACAATTGTATCATTGGCGATGGCACAATTATCAACGCTGGAGCGGTTGTTTCGTTTGCGGTGATTGGCAAAAATTGTATCATTTATAACGGCGCCAAAATTGGTCAAGATGGTTTTGGATTCGCGCATGAAAAGGGTGTAAACCACAAAATAATTCAACTTGGAATTGTTGAACTTGGCAATGATGTTGAAATTGGCGCCAACAGTTGTGTGGATCGCGGCGCAATTGAAAACACCAAAATTGGTGATGGCACAAAAATTGATAATTTGGTGCAAATTGGACACAACGTTGTGATCGGCAAAGGCACAGTGATGGCCGGCGGAACTTCAGTTGCAGGCAGCACAAAAATTGGCAACTATGTTCAAGTTGGTGGACAATCAAGCATCAACGGCCACATCACAATTGGCGATGGTGCAAAAATTGCCGGCATGAGTGGGGTGCTTCGCGAAGTGCCGCCAATGGGCACAGTTGGCGGTGCGCCGGCTTTACCAATTCGTGATTGGCATCGCCTCAATGCAAAATTGATCGCAATGTCGCACAGAAAAAATGATGAGTCGTAGTTGTTTAGGGTAATGGTCTCTTTATTGTATCTGTCCACTTGCTATAGCTGATATACCCTTAGACGCTCCAACCGTGGCTCAGTCGCGTCTAAGGGTATATCAGCTATAGCAAGTGGACAGATACAATAAAGAGATGATCTTATTTTTTAAAAATCAACGCCACCGCGCAGATAATCAGCGCAAAGCCTGCAACATGATTCCATCTTAATTTTTCGCCAAGATAAAAAAACGAAAAAACACAAAACACCGTCAAAGTGATAACTTCTTGAATTGTCTTTAATTGAAACGCATTGAACTGACCATAGCCATAGCGGTTGGCAGGCACTTGCAGCGCATATTCTGGCAGTGCAATCAGCCAGCTAATCAAAATCACTTGCCACAAAGCAACTTCACGAAATTTTAAATGACCATACCAAGCGGCAGTCATAAAAATATTCGAACAAATCAGCAATATGATTGTATACATAGAAAATATTAAACGTTACGTCTAACGATGCGGCCTTTTGTAAGGTCATAGGTGGTCATTTCAACTTCAACTTTATCGCCTTTTAAAACACGAATTTTGTTTTTACGAATCTTGCCCGAAGCATGCGCGATGATGATATGGCCATTTTCAAGCTCAACACGAAAAATTGTATTTGGCAAAACTTCAACAACAATTCCGTTCATGGTTAATAAATCTTCTTTAGGCATAAATTTTTTTTGTTCTTAAATAAATTATAAAAGTGATTGTCATATTTATAAAATAAGTGAGTGAAATATTTACGTAGCCCCGCTTAGCTTTTTTTCTAAGCCCCTGTCAACTTCAGTGGGGCTTAGAAAAAAAGGTTGCCGTAGGGGCGAAGTAAATATTTCACTCACTTATTTTATAAATATGACAATTCAACCGTTATTTTGCAAGAGTTATTAGCACTACCGAACCCCAAGCAAATGACAAATCGCAATCGTCAAATCAGCACGATTCAGTGTATAAAAATGAAAATCATCCACCCCACCTTTGTGCAAAATGCGACACTGCTCAACCGCCACAATGCCCGCCACCAATTTGCGCGTCTCGTCTTTTTCATCAAGCCCAATCAAAACATCCGACAACCAGCGCGGAATCTTAGCCCCGCACATTTTCGCAAAATGCTTCACCTGTTTCACATTTGTCACAGGCAAAATCCCCGGAACGATCGGAACGTTGATACCAGCCTTGCGACAGCGATCAACAAACGAAAAATAAACATCAGTATCGAAAAAAAACTGCGTGATAATACGGCTTGCACCTGCGTCAATCTTGCGCTTGAGGTTGTCGATATCTTCCTCCATATTTTTCGCCTCTGGATGTTTTTCAGGATATCCCGCAACCGAAATTTCAAAATCGCCAACCTCTTTCAAGCCAGCAACCAGCTCGTTGGCATATTTATAGCCATCGGGGCGCAGCTGATAAGACGGGCTTGAAGCTGGCATGTCGCCGCGCAAAGCCACGATGTGACGCACTCCAAGCTCCCAATAATTGCGCGCAATTTCTTGAATTTCTTCCTTCGATGCACCAACACAAGTCAAGTGCGACGCGGGTTTGAGCAATGTTTCGTTGAGAATTTTTTTGATAGTGTTGTGAGTTCTCTCACGCGTAGAGCCGCCAGCGCCATAGGTTACTGACACAAAAGCAGGTCGCAAATTGCGCAGTTTTTCAATTGCAGTCCATAATTTTTCTTCCATCTCATCACTTTTTGGTGGAAAAAATTCGAAAGAAACGTTGAGTTCGCGCTGGCTTAGAACAACCTCTTCCAGCTTGTTTGCGTAACTTTGCATTGATATTTTGATTGGCAATTAAGCTGGGCTCAGCAGGATATCGAATCACGCTGCACTTGAGTTCACAAGCAGCGATTTACTTAGCAATAAAGCGGCTTCCCGGTTTTATTGCTGTTATGTTTTTTAATTCTTCAGGCACATTATCGCTGCTAAAACTTTTAATATCAAGCTTTAATAGAGTTTCAACTGGCACGCCAAGTGTTGCAGCGATATCTTGGCCAGAGAGACCTTGACCAGAGCGGTCAACCAAAGCAGCTTCAGCAACAATTTTGCAGCCAAATTCTTTGATCAAATCGAAAGTTTCAAGCGATGATTTTCCAGTTGTGATCACATCTTCAACCACCAAAACGCGCATTGTCGAATCAAGCTCAAAGCCACGTCGCAGTTGGAATTTGCCTTCAACTCTTTCGCAAAAAATTGTCGGCAAATTGAGCTGGCGCGCCAATTCATAACCCACAACCACGCCGCCCATGGCCGGAGCCACCACAATATCAGCAAAATCTTTGCCAAAACGAGCCACTAAATTTTGTGCCAATTGGGCGCAGAGCTTTTGGGCACGCTGAGGGTTCATCAACACGCGCGCACATTGCATGTAGGTGTCGCTGTGCAGACCAGAAGAAAGAATAAAATGGCCCTTCAAAATGGCTCGCGCATCAATAAATTCCTGCAAAATTTGCTCTTTAGATAACATTTGTTAAAATAAATTTAAAATTAGAATTAAAGCTATAATATAGGCGATATATTTAAATTTAAACTTAAAAATTGTGTCAAAAAATTCTTACATAAATTCTGCGATAGCGGCGACAAAGCAAGAAATCAAAGGCTTGGAGGCTTTGGTCGATTTTTATGACGAAAATTTTTCTAAAGCAATTGACCTCATTTTAAACTGCAAAGGCCGCGTAATCATCAGCGGCATGGGCAAAAGCGGGCATGTTGCCAACAAAATTGCCGCAACTTTGGCTTCAACTGGCACGCCGTCATTCTTCATCCATCCGGGCGAGGCAAGCCACGGCGACCTTGGCATGATTATGGCTGACGATGTGGTGATTTTGCTTTCAAATTCTGGAGAAACCAAAGAATTGCGCGACATAATTTTCTATTGCAAGCGCTTTGGCATTGCTTTGATCGGTATTGTGCGCCGAGCAGAATCAGAATTGGCAAAAAGCGCCGATGTTGCATTGGTGTTGCCAGAAATCGCCGAAGCCAACAAAATCAATGCTCCAACCACATCAACAACAATGATGCTTGCCCTTGGCGACGCTATTGCCGTGGCTTTGATTGATGCAAAAGATTTTAATCACGAGAATTTTGGCGTGTTTCATCCGGGGGGAAAACTGGGCGCGGCCTTTGTGCGCGTTGGTGACATCATGCGAACTGGTCATGCAATTCCTTTTGTTGCAAGTGACACAAAAATGCCGCAAGTCTTGCTGGAGATGACTTCAAAGCACCTTGGTTGCACCGCGGTGATTGACGATTCAAAGCACCTGATTGGCGTGATCACAGATGGCGACTTGCGCCGTCACATCGACCAAAATTTCTTATCACACATTGCGCAAGAAATTATGACAAAAAATCCTGCCACAATAAACCAAGAAATGCTTGCAGTTGAAGCGATTGCAATGTTAAATAAAAAATCTATCACCAGTTTGTTTGTTGTTGAAAACAAAAAAATAGTTGGAATTTTACACATACATGACTGTCTCAAGGCAGGCGTGGCTTAGTTTTATAGTAATTAAATTTTTTAAATATGCACAGCTTCGTTAATATTTGCTATATAATTTCAGCGATATTATTCATCCTTTCGCTTTATTTTTTATCGTCGCCAAAAACGTCGCGCAGAGGCAATTATTGCGGTATGGCAGGCATGGGGCTGGCAATTTTAACCACACTGATGTTGCCGCAAGTGCATCACATTTTTGCAATTTTGCTGGCAATTGCAATTGGTGGCGGCATTGGATATGTGATCGCAAAGCAAGTGAAAATGACAGCGATGCCGCAGCTTGTGGCGGGCTTTCACTCATTGGTTGGTTTGGCAGCAGTGTTCATTGCAGCCGCAGCTTTGTGGCTTCCAGACGCTTTTGGCATCAGAGAAGATGGCGCAATAAAAACCAGCAGCCTTGTTGAAATGGGCCTTGGCGTGGTTATTGGTGCAATCACTTTCACCGGCTCAATTGTGGCTTTCCTCAAATTGAACGGCAGCATGAAATCAAAAGTCACCTTCTTTAAAGATCCAAAAAAATCAGCAAAATATATCGGCATTGCGGCCGCTGTTTTGTTGCTTTCATTCATAGTTTTCGGTTCAAAATTTTTATTCATCGTTTTGACCTTATTCGCATTTTTTGTCGGCTTCATTTTGATCGCGCCAGTTGGCGGTGCCGACATGCCAGTTGTGGTTTCAATGCTCAACTCATATTCTGGTTGGGCGGCAAGTGGCATCGGATTCACGCTTGGCAATAGCCTTCTCATCATCACAGGCGCCTTGGTTGGGGCCAGCGGTGCAATTTTGAGCTATATCATGTGCAAAGCGATGAATCGCTCAATTATCAATGTGATTTTCAGCGGCTTTGGTGACAATGCTGCTGCGGGTGTGGCCACAGAGCAAAAAGAAGAAAGACCAGTGAAGCAAGGCAGCGCTGAAGATGCGGCCTATATGATGAAATCGGCCGGATCAGTTATCATCGTTCCGGGCTATGGAATGGCGGTTGCGGGCGCTCAGCACACAGTTGCCGAAATGACTCACTTGCTTGAAAAAGCTGGCGTTGAGGTTAAATTCGCTATCCATCCAGTTGCAGGCAGAATGCCGGGACACATGAATGTGTTGCTTGCAGAAGCCAACATCGATTATGAAAAAGTTTTTGAATTGGAAGAAATAAATTCTGAATTTAAAGCAACTGATATCGCTTTTGTGATTGGTGCCAACGACGTCACGAATCCAGCGGCCAAAACCGACAAAGCCAGCCCAATTTATGGCATGCCAATTCTTGACGTGGCGCATGCAAAAACTGTATTTTTTGTAAAACGTGGCATGAGCGCAGGCTATGCTGGCGTTGAAAATGAACTTTTCTATAATGACAACACGCTGATGATTTTTGGTGACGCGAAAAAAGTTGTAGAAGAAATTGTAAAAAATTTAAATTAATCGAAATAATGAAAACAAACGCAAACTCGCTTCGTGTAGGCAATGTGGTAGAATTTGAAAACCAACTTTGGTCAATTGTAAAACGCGATCACGTCAAACCAGGTAAGGGTGGAGCTTATATCCAAGTTGAAATGAAAAACATCTCAACTGGCACCAAAACCAACACACGCTTTGCTTCGTCAGAAGATGTTGAAGTTGCTTTTGTTGAACACAAACATTTCCAATATCAATATATGGATCAAGATGAATTGGTGGCGATGGATCTTGAAAGCTTTGACCAAACCAATTTTGACAAATCTTTGCTTGGCGATTCTTTGCCATTTTTGCAAGACGAAATGAAAATTACAGTTGAATTTTGCAACAACAAACCAATTTCAATTGCCTTGCCAGAAACAGTAATTTTGCGCGTTGAAAGCGCCGATGCTGTTGTAAAAGGACAAACTGCATCTGCATCTTATAAGCCAGCGATCCTAGAAAATGGCGCACGCACATTGGTTCCACCTTTTGTTGAAACTGGAGATCAAATTGTTGTAAAAACTGCAAATGGCGAATATGTTGAGCGCGCAAAAAAATAAATTGCCCTTCACAAAAATGAATGCGGCGCAAAATGATTTTATTATTTTTGACGCCCGCACTCGCCAAATCAACCTCTCGCAGCTTGAGATTGTGCAAATTTCGCAGCGCAAAAATATTGGTTGCGATCAATTAATCATCATCAAAAATTCTGACAAAGCCGATTGCTTGATGGAAATTTATAATCAAGATGGATCGCGCGCTGGCGCTTGTGGCAATGCTACAAGATGTGTTGCTGGGTTGTTGATGGAAGAAAAAAATCTCGAGTCGCTAAAAATTGAAACTGCTGCGGGAGTGCTTGATTGTTGGTTTGTTGACATTCTTGCCGCAAAAAAACAAATCTCCGTTGCGATGACAACGCCAAAATTTTTGCCAAATTTTATTTTTGCAGAGCGCGGAATCGAATTTTTTTGCGTTGATATGGGAAACCCGCACGCCGTTGTCTTTGTTGACTCAATCCCATCTGATGCAGATTTTTTTTCCATCGGTCCAAAAGTAGAAAACCACAAATTTTTTCCAAACAAAACCAACGTCGAATTTGCAAAAATTATCTCACCCGAAATAATCGAAGTTCGTGTTTTTGAAAGAGGTGCGGGCGAAACATTGGCCTGCGGATCTGGAGCCTGCGCGGTTGCAGCGGCTGCAATAAAAAACAAATTAACTGCTGGCAAAAAAATCATCACGCGTTTCAAGGGCGGCGACATCACAATTGAATGGCCAGATGATAGCGCGCCAATAATCATGACTGGCGATTATAATAAAATTTTTATCGGCGAGGTTTTTGTTTAATTGATGAAAATATTTCCAGCCATCATTTTTTTTATCAACATCTTTGCTGCAATCACAATTCCTGCCACATCACGCGCCATATCGCCCGAAGAGCATCTTGCCAACCAAGCACAAGAGCAACGCGCTATAAATTTATTCTCAGAAGTGAAATGTTTAATTTGCAGCGGTCAATCAATTGAAGGCTCCAGCAGCGAATTTTCTTATGAGATGCGCAAATTAATTCGCCAAAAAATCGCCCAAGGAAAAAGTGATGACGAGGTTAGGGCGGAGCTGGTCAAGCAATTTGGTGATGACGTTCTTCTTTCAAGCGAAAAAAATTTTCCGGTTTTATTCGTTACTATTTTCTTCGCTCTTTTGTTGACTTTTCTTTTTTGGCGCAACTTTTTTAGGGCGAGCAGGGTTGATTAGCTTGGTTTTGTCAACATCAAGAATTGTCGCTGGATCATTTTTATTTTCATTTGACAGAGATTCGTCTTCAACAATTCCAAGCTCTTTGTTTCTTTCTGCGGCTAGTTTTTTTTCACGTAATTTTTTTTCTGCTGCATATTTTTTTGAGCCAGAATAATATTTAAAACCCTTGTCGTTGTTGATGTCGTAGCCCTCGACAGAATCTCTAAATTTCACTTTTTTGCTTTCATCAAAAACCAAATCACTTTTTTTGCCGCAAGAAAAAACCAACAAAAGCAAAGCGCAAAAATAAAATAAATTTTTTTTCATATAATTTAAAATCAATTTTAAGGTGTATTAATTATTTGGAATCTTTAAGGCGTATTAATTATTTGGAATCAGCTTGAGGCACGTTAATTAGAATCAAGTTCAAAGCGCGCCACAGGCTTAAAATTAAGGCTGTTGGTCAACCCAAGTTGCATTTTTTCAACACCAACCCACGCAATCATCGCGGCATTGTCAGTGCACAGATTTAGCGGAGGCGTGATTATTTTTAAAGATTTTTTTTGCGCCCACAAATTTATTTGCGAAAAAATGTGACGGTTCGCAGCCACGCCACCAGCAATCACAATGCTTTGCAAATTTTGCGCTGCTGGCAATTTAAAAACATTTTCTAAACGATTTAGCAAAATCGACACCACTGTTTTTTGAAATGAAGCGCAAATATCAGCTTTTTGCTGCTGTGATAATTTTTGATGCGAAGTTGAATGTGAAAATTCTGCTCCAGTCAATTTTTCAATCTGGCGGCGAATAGCGGTTTTTAAGCCTGAAAAAGAAAAGTCGCAAAGATGTTTTTTTTCTAAATCAGAATCAATCAGCGGTTGTGGAAAACGAAATTTGTTTTCGTCACCCATGCGCGCAAGTTTTTCAACTTCGGGACCTCCGGGATAAGGCAGGCCAAGCATTTGCGCCGTTTTATCAAAACATTCACCAAGCGCATCATCAATAGTTTCGCCAAGTTTTTTATATTTGCCAACACCCTCGCAAACCAATATTTGACAATGTCCACCAGAAAGCAGCAGCAGCAAATATGGAAATGAAACGTCGCCCGTAAGCCGCGCTGTAAGGGCGTGGCCCTCAAGGTGATTCACCGCGATAAAAGGTTTTTGTAAAGCAGAGGCCATCGCTTTGGCTGTCATCAGCCCAACAATCACGCCGCCAATCAAGCCGGGGCCAGCGGTCGCAGCTATTGCATCAATTTCTTCCACCTTCAAACCAGCTTCATCCAAACATTGCAAAATAAGTTCATCCAAAACTTCAATGTGGCCGCGCGCCGCCAGCTCTGGCACCACGCCGCCATATTGCTCGTGCAGTTTTGTTTGTGAATTGATTTTGTGCGCTAGAATATTTTTTTGATCATCGACAATCGCAACAGCAGTCTCGTCGCAAGAGGTTTCTATGCCAAGAATTTTCATCTTAATAAGAATGATGAATGTCAAGATTGCCAAATTTTGTAAATTCAGCGTCAAAATAAAGATGTACGTTGCCAATTGGGCCATTACGCTGCTTGGCGATAATCACTTCTGAAACATTGCGCAATTCTTGCATGCGAGTTTTCCATTTTTCAAACTCAACAACATCGGCTTCTGGCGGCTGTTTACGCTCGTGATAATAGCTTTCGCGATAGATGAAAGTAACAATATCGGCATCTTGCTCAATTGAACCCGACTCACGCAAATCTGAAAGCTGCGGACGCTTATCTTCACGCTGTTCAACCGCGCGCGAAAGCTGTGAAAGCGCCATCACGGGAATATTAAACTCCTTGGCAATTGCCTTCAAACCTTGCGTGATTTCGGAAATTTCTTGCACGCGATTGTCCGATCCGCGCGAATCAACACCTTTCACCAATTGCAAATAATCGATCAGCACAAAGCCAAGATTGTGCTTGCGAATCATACGGCGCGTGCGCGTGCGAATTGCCGCAATTGAAAGTGCTGGCGTGTCATCAATAAAAAATGGCCATTTCGAAATCTCGCCAGAGCGCGCCGCTATTGCTTCCCACTCCATATCTGTCAATTGCCCAGTACGAAATTTTGTCGCATTGATACTTGTCTCCATCGATAGAATCCTCGCAGATAGCTGATCGGCAGACATTTCCAGCGAAAAAAATCCCACCGCTTTTTTGTTTTTTTCATCACCATCTTTGTTTAAAAACTTGCAGGCGTTTACGGCCAAGTTGATCGCGAGGGCCGTTTTTCCCATCGAAGGACGTCCTGCCAAAATAATCAAATCAGAATTTTGCATGCCACCAAGCATTTTGTCGAGATCAACCAAGCCAGTAGAAACGCCGCTGATATGGCTGTCGCGCTTGCGGGCGAGGGTGGTGCGATCAATCGTTTCTTTCATCGAAGCCGCAATGTTGCGAAAATCGCTGCGTCCGCCGCTGCTATTTGTAAGCTTGAAGAGGTTGCTTTCGGCTTTTTCGATTTGTTCATCAGCAGTGGTGCGATCTTCTGTTTTGTAAGCGCGAACAACAATTTCTTCGCCAATCATCACCAATTCGCGTTTCAAAGCGAGGTCATAAATCAAGCGTGCATATTGCGCAATGTCAACAATCATCGAAGCTTGCGACACAAGGCTGGCAAGGTATGACGCGCCGCCAGCAGCTTTGATGCTTTCGTCACTATCAAAAAATTGCTTCAGCGTCACTTGATTGGCAGTGATGTTAACTTTTTCGATGTTGTGTAAAATTTGCGAATAAATTTTTTGGTGAGCGGGTTCATAAAAATGCTCAGGAAGCAAAAATTCTGAAACACGATTTAAATATTCGTTATTTAAAATAATCGTGCCAAGGATGATCTGCTCTGCTTCGGCGTTATATAATTCTTTGCGTAATTCTTGCAGATTTTCAGCCATTTTTAAAAAATTTCAGATAAAGTTTTGATAACTTTTTTGTCGCGAGAATCCATCAACAAAGAGTTGACAAAGATGCGACCATTTTGTTTGCAAACGCCGCGAAGCATGTATCCATCAGTGACGCCGGCACATGCAAAAATCACATCACCCTTTGCCATTTGCGAGGCGGTATATTTTTTGTTCAAATCTTTGATGCCCATTTTTTTGGCGCGCTCAATTTGCTTGGTGTTGTTGCCAAAAATTAAGCGACCCATCATCTGCCCGCCAATCACGCGCAGAGCGGCTGCGGCAAGCACACCTTCTGGCGCACCACCTGTTCCCATATAAGCGTCAACCCTTGTGTCTGCTGAGGTGCAGGCAATAACACCAGCCACATCACCATCACCAATAAGTCTGATGCGAGCACCAGCCTCGCGGATTCGTGCGATCAATTCTTTGTGGCGATCGCGTTCCAAAACCATCACCACCAAATCAGAAATGGCGCATTTTTTTGCCTTGGCAATGTTGCTTAAATTTGTTTTTACAGAATTGTCAAGGTCGATCACGCCTTCAGGCAAGCCAGCGGAAACGGCAATTTTTTCCATATAAACATCGGGTGCATGCAAAAATCCGCCTTTGTTTGCAAAGGCAATCACAGCCAGCGAAGACTCGCCAGCATTGGCACAAATGGTCGTTCCTTCAAGTGGATCGAGAGCAATGTCAACTTCTAACTTGGCGCCTTTCACGCCAACTTTTTCGCCGATATAAAGCATTGGTGCTTCGTCGCGCTCGCCTTCGCCAATCACGATAGTGCCGGCGATGTCCATTTTGTTTAAAGTTGTGCGCATTGATTTTACGGCAGCAGCGTCGGCAGCCATGTTGTCGCCTTTGCCAATCCAGTCATAGCAAGCAATTGCGGCTTGTTCGACGGTTGAAATTATTGCGGAATTTAGGTGAGAAAGAGATTGTTTGGTCATTGGCATTTTTGTTTGATGATAGATGTAGGGATTATCGCCCTTGCTTATCTGATGCCAATAGGCGAGTGTGTCTCGCCCCTACATATAAAGTTATGAAGACAATTTTTGTTCTTTAAACTCAACATGTTTTCTAACGACTGGGTCGTATTTAGAGAATAACATTTTTTCTTGTTTTTGTTTTGGGTTGCGGCGGGCAAGATAGAAGAATCCGGTGCCTGCAGTGCTTACCATTTTGAACAAAACAGAGCTTCTTTTTGCTTTTGAAGCTTTTGGTTTTCCAGCCATAAAAATTATGTAAAAAGTTAACAAAATAAAGTTAGGGGGGGGATTTTAGAATATAGTGTTTAGAAAAGCAAGGGGAATTTGAGATCTCGAGTGGTGTATAAATTTGAAGAATTAGGGGTGGGGATGGTACTCCGGCCCTCAGACAGTGAAGGGGTTCACAACTCGGTCCGAAGCACCATCCCCACCCCTAATTCTTCAAATTTATACACATTTGCATCTTGGGTGGCTGAAGGGTTTATGTGGGGTGTGGAGGGTGAGGGGGATTTGTTTTTTTATCGGTTGATATAGATTGATTTATTGTGATTTTAATTCTTCGAGTGGCGATATTGAGTGAAAATGATTTTAATTAAAATGACGAATCAATTAAATAAGTGATTTTTATATTTTGAAATTGCTATGTAAAGCAAGGGGTTGGGGATGCTGCTTCGAGCCGAGTTTTGGCGTGCCACTGTCTGAGGAGCGAAGTAGCGTCCCCAACCCCTTGCTTTACATAGCAATTTCAAAATATAAAAATTCCGCGCGAAGCAAAATTTAATTCTGAATATCGTTGAGTTTTTTATCACCCTTAAACCCAGCAACCACGCCAGTTCTTGAAACGCCACTCAACCCCAAAACCGCTAATTTTTCTAAAACTTCATCAACCATTTCGGATGTTCCGATAATTTCAAAAACAACAGAATCACCAGTGATATCAACGATGTGCGTGCGATATTTGTCGACAATTCTGATGGCTTCTTCGCGCACAGATTCATCGCCGATAATTTTGACCAAGGCAAGTTCGCGCTCAATATATCCGCGCTCTTTTGTAAGCTCCATGGCACGATAAACGGGCACGATGCGCAACAACAATTTGCAAATTAGATCTGTGGTTTTGCTGGTGGCATAAGTTGTGACGGTGATGCGCGAGAGTTTTTTGTCTTGTGAGGTTGGGGCCACGTTTAGTGATTCGATGTTGCAGCCGCGCGCTGAGAACAGCTCTACGATTCGCGCCAAGGCACCAAATTCGTTATCAACCAAAATTGCAATTACGTGTTTTTTTATTAAATCGGACATTTTTTCTTAAAAAAATTATACTGCGTTTAAATCGCGCTGAACATATTGACTGGCTTGTTTGCCGAGCAATATTTCGTTGTGTGCGGCGCCGGCCGGAATCATTGGAAAGACGTTTTCGGCTTTGTCGACAACGCAATCAAACAGCACGGGGCCTTGATGGGCAAGCATTTGCGCGATTTTGTCATCAAGCTGATTTGGATCTTCGCAGCGCAAACCCTTGATACCAAAGCTTTCGGCCAGTTTTACAAAATCTGGCAGCGATTCCATATAAGATTGGCTTTCGCGTTTTTCATAGATCAGCTCTTGCCATTGGCGCACCATTCCCATATAGCCATTGTTTAAAATGAAGATTTTTACAGGCAAATTATATTGTTTTAGAGTGGCAAGTTCTTGCATGTTCATCAAGAAAGACGCATCGCCGCTGACGCAAATTGTGAGAACATCGGGGTTGGCAATTTGTGCACCAATTGCCGCTGGAACGCCATATCCCATGGTTCCAAGGCCACCAGAAGTTAGCCATTTTTTTGGAGTTTCAAAATGGATATATTGCGCGGCCCACATTTGGTGCTGGCCCACGTCGGTTGAAACGATTGGAGCTTGTTTTTTTGTTAGCTCGTTCAAGCGTTGCAAAGCGTGTTCTGGCTTGATCACCGAGGTGCTTTTTTCATATGAAAGTGAATCAATTTTTTGCCATTGTTTGATTTGATTCCACCAAGGTTCGATTTGTTTTTCGCGTGATTTTAAGTTGCGGCTTTTCCATTCTTCAAGCAGCATTTTCAAGGCTCGCGCGGCATCGGAAACTATTGCGACATCGGTTTTGATGATCTTGTCGATTGAGGCGGCGTCGATGTCGATGTGGATTTTTTTTGAGTTTGGTGAAAAGGCGTTGACGCGGCCTGTCACGCGATCATCAAAGCGCGCGCCGATGTTTACCATTACGTCGCATTCATGCATTGCCATGTTGGACTCATATGTGCCGTGCATTCCAAGCATTCCAACAAAATGTTTGTCGGCAGCAGGGAAGGCGCCAAGTGCCATCAGAGTTGAGGTGAGAGGATATCCTGTGAGACGCACAAATTCTATCAACAGCTTGCTGGCTTCTTCGCCAGAGTTGATCACGCCGCCACCGATATAAAAAATTGGTTTTTTGGCATTGGCCATCAAATCAACAGCCTCAACGATTTGCGCGTGATTGATTTGGGTGTTATAAGGTTTTACCTCAAACGATTTGCGCGTGATTTCTGTGCGGCCGTTATAGATGGCTTTGTTGTTTTGCACGTCTTTTGGGATGTCGATCAAAACAGGGCCTGGGCGTCCTGAGCGTGCAATATGAAAGGCTTCGTGGATGATGTGGCCTAGATCGTTGACGTCTTTCACCAAATAATTGTGTTTGGTGCAAGAGCGTGTTAAGCCAGTGATATCAGCCTCTTGAAAGCCATCAGTGCCGATCAATCCGGTGGCAACTTGACCAGAAATGCAAACAAGCGGAATGGAATCGAGATAGGCGTCTGTAAGGCCGGTGATGGCATTGGTTGCACCTGGGCCAGAGGTTACGCTGATGACGCCAACTTTGCCAGTTGAACGCGCATAGCCTTCGGCGGCATGGGCGGCAGCTTGTTCGTGCCGAGCCAAAATGTGGCGGATTTTGTTTTGTGTAAAAAGCGCGTCATAAAATGGCAAAATGGCTCCACCGGGATAGCCAAAGATTGTGTCCACGCCTTCGTTTACAAAGGCTTTGATGATTATTTCTGCGCCGCTAAATTTATTTTGAGTCATATGAAAAAAAATTATAGTCTAGCATTATAGATGCCCGTTGGTTTTGAATCAAGAAAAAAAATGTTTTTAGTGGGTTTTTGGTTGCGTTGACGATGATTTGTTATTGCAAAATAAACATTAGGTTTTAGTTATGTGTTGGTTATTAACAAATTTTTTTATATGGATCAGCAAGCAAAAAGAGCTAATATGTAGCAAGAAGGTGATATTGAATCGCCTGAAGCGCGACTTAAAAATATTATTGATGATGGGACGGAAACTCCTCAGGTTGATAATTTTATTATAAGATTAAAAAAAATGGCGTTTTATAATAATATTGGAGAGGCGATTGATGTTTTGGAGAAGCTTTCTTCTGATGTTGGGAATGTTTTTTTGGGGCAAGGTCGTGAGAAAAAAATAATGTTTAATTTTTTAAGAAATGTTGCCAAGGATAAGAATGGGGAATTTTTAAAAGATTTTTTAAATCCAGAAGATGATTTGTTGCGCAATGGCTTCGTAGGGCTTTTGGGGGCTTGTAAAAAACATGATGCTGCTCTGATTTTGATTTGGTTGCCAACACAATTGATTTGCTTTCTGAAAATATCGATGTTTTTAGAGAGTTTTTGAATAAAAGTCCGCGAGAAAAGAATGGTTTTGTTGAAAAGTTTGTTGGTATATTTAACTCTGTTGATGAGAGTCAAAGGTTAAAAATTAAATCTGATGTTGCTGCTGCTAAAAGCTTTGTGGATTTTGTTAAGGTTTTGGATGGTGCTGGAGTTGGGGTGGCGCAAGGCGCTGCAGCTGCTGCTCATGCAAATGTTTCTGAGGATGACGATGATGTGCCTATATTGTTGCGTGTGGATGATAAAGGACATCAGCGTACACTACAACAGCTGCAACAGATGTTTCCGTTAGTATATCAGGCATATCAGACATATCAACAACAGGATCAGAATGTACTACAACAGCTGCAACAGAGGTTGCCGTTAGTATATCAGGCATATCAACAGCAACAGGATCAGTCTCCTCAACAACAACAGGAAACATTATTGATGTTGAGAAAAATGCTTGCGCGGCTTGATATATTGAACAATCTTACGAGTCGAGCTTTGATAGAAAGTGAGATCAAGACAATGCAGCGCTTTGCATCGCCAGCTCAAATTCAGCAAAAAAATCAAGAATTGGAGAATTTAAAAAACAGTTTTGTAGATTTCGAGCAGGACCTGATTGCCAACAAAATTATAAAGGAAAATTTTATACTATTAACAGGATCGCTGGGTTTGTCTGCGGATTCGCAATTTGTGAAATCCCTAAAATATTTTGGGTTAATTGAAATTGCCTGTGGAGTTGTTTCGAATCTTGCGCAACAAGACTATTCGGGCACTGATAAATTTAGTTTTGCTCAAGTGATGAATGGGTTAAGAACCCAGTTTAATGGTGGCTATAAGGAGTTGCTTGAAAGCGAAGTGCAAAGAATTGGTCGTGTTATTGGTTTGTGTGATCAAGTTATACGATATAGGCAATTGAATGATTACGGGCAAATGGCGCGATTAAATCTTGAAATAGCGGAAGATTTAAAATGTTTTGATGCAAATGGCAAGTTAAAAAAGGCTATAAAAGATATTTATAGTCAATTGTTGAGGCCAAATTTGCAAGCAAATGGTTTGAATGATCAATATGATCAGGATGTTTCGATTTTGGAGAGTGGCGTGAGTAAAAATCTTAATTCGTTGCATCAATTTCTTCAATTGGATATACAATTGGATCTTGTGCGGCAGGGGGCGATGTTGCAGCAAATGCAAATGCAGTTGCAACAGCAACAACAGCAGCAACAACAACAGCAACAGCAGCAACAGCAGCAACCACCACAACCACAACCACAACCACAACCACAACCACAACAACCACAACCACAACAACCACAACCACAGCAACAACAACCACAACCACAGCAACAACAACCACAACCACAACCACAGCAACCACAACCACAACCACAGCAACCACAGCAAACACAACAATTGAACTTTCAAGGCTCGCGTCCATCAGGAGGTGGAGGCAGATAACTTTCAGTGCTAAACATTGCCTAAATATTAATTGAAATTTTAAATTCTTTTTAAGTATGGATATTATAGGAGTGAGTGAAGATTTTGATGATGGGCGTGAGGATAGACATAGTCCAAAAAGAACTCATTTTGAGGATAGCGATTACGATTGGTTTTATTGTGACTTGGATGGCGCTGCTGCTGATGTTGCAGGTGCAGAATCGGGGCTGAAAAAAAAGGTGCAAGATTTTCTTGGTCGAGATTTTGCAACTTTAGACGAAGCTTTTGCCGCTCTTTTGCAAATAGATTTATTAAAAAAATTAAAAGCGGATATTGAGGGAGTGCTTTTTGATGAAGGCAAAGCTCGGCAAGTTATGGAAGGCTTGTTTCGGATTTTTTTAAATCTTTCGCCGATAATGAAGATCTGGCGCTTCAAGGGTTTTTGGTGAATTTTTTGCATGACGATAATAATAAGTTTCGTAAAAATTTTGTAACTTTTGTTGAATCTTGCAATTCTCGCGCTTCTATCTTTGAAGTTGATTTTCTTGTGGTGTTTAACAATTTTATGGCGTTATTTGATCAAAGAAAAAATGAGTTTATAGAATTTGTTGAAGCGATTGAATATAATCAAGACCTTGTTCTTGCGGTTGTGACATTGTCTGATCTGGGCTCTGATTTGTTTACGAATTCTTGCGAAAAAATATCTGCAGAGTTTGCTCGGGAAGATGAGTATAGGGCATTGATTAACAACGTCGAAAGAATAAAAAAAATTGTTTTTGCTAAAATTGAAGCTGACAATAAAGAGCAAAAAAAGGGCAAAAAAAATCAGGTTGCCGCTTCGGGCATTGCGAGATTGGCGGGTGAATCTGCTGTGGTTGTGGAAAGACTATCTGTTGCGAAGAGTGAATTTGATTCGCAAATTGATGCGATGAGGGGTGTAGAAACTTTTGAAGAGGAGTTGCGGGTGGTGCTTGGTAATGAAAAATTGAAGCAGTATTTTTTTGATATTTTTGCAAAAGACGAATCTGATATTGAGGGCACTTTGAAGAAAGTTATTATTAATATTTACAAAGCAGTTCTTTGTCGCAATAAAGGCGATAAATTTCTTGACAATTTGCGAAAGGATACTTTAGAAAAAATTATTAGAAAAATTGATCTAGTGTTAAATTTTGCAAAAGATGTTGAGGTTAAATTGGGTGGCGATAAAGCTTATAAGGATATTATGGTAAGCTTGTTTAGTTTGTTTGAAGTAAAAGGCTTCAGTGGTTCAGAAAAAAAACAAAAATCTCTGTTTGATATTTTTCTTGATAGGAATGAAGGTGGTTTTCGTAAAAATCTTTTAGATCTTGTTGATTATTGCATTGACGCCGAGGAAAGTTTTCAAAAAAATCCTGCCGCATTATTTGATTATATTAGGGTGTTATTTTCTCGTCACAAGAAAGCTTTTGAGGTTTTTATTAAAGAAATTCAACAACATCAACATGAAGATTTTGTTGACAATGTTGCATTTTTGAGGCATTCGAAAGTTGGGGCGTTAAAACTTCTGTATCAAGACAATTTAAAAGATTTGGGGGTTGCGGATCGGCCTGATAAAAGTGCTAATGGCACTATGTTAGTTGTTCTGGAGGCTGTTAAAAATAAGGTGGCGATATTGAGGGCGGAAGGAATTGGGGGGTCGCAAGATTTTGGTGGCAACTTGCCTGATTTTGAGGACGGGCAATTTCAAGGGGGCGACTTTCCAGTTTTAAACTCAATTTTGGGTGCGCCAGATGATTTGCAACAGCAGAAGGCGCCTAAAGCTAAAAAAAGAAAATCAAAAAGTTCGTCGCAAGTGAGTTTTGTGGGGCAAAATAATTCTGCATCAAGCGTATTGAAGCAATTGTTTGTTGATTTAAGTTTTATTGAAAGTAAGCTTTCAGGTCTTGAGTCCGAATCGGATTTAAGTTCTCTTAGAAATGATTTAAGTTGGAAATATATAGGATTGCTTTATTGTGCAAAAGAAGTTTTTTCGAGTGTTTCGAAGGATGGTTTTGTTAGTGATGAATTGATAGTGGAAGCGGATGATTTTTTAGGGGAATATAGTAAATCGCTGAATTTTTGTTTGGAATTGGATGATAAGGTTGGCGCTGCTTTGAATAAAGGTGATGGACAAGCTGCTGCTGCGTCTGGTGATGCAAATCCTATCTTTGGTGGTGAAAATTCTGAGCTTTTAAAGTCATTGACAAGAGAGGTATTTGGTATGATTTCGTTTTTTTCGGAGCTTAAGCAGAAAAGATCGCAAATGTTGCCTCAGCCTTTTTTGTTAAATCCTCAGGGGCAGGGGATGCAACAGCAACAGCAACAGCAACAGCAACAGCAACAGCAACAGCAACAGCAACAACAACAACAGCAACAACAGCATGGTTATAGCCCGTCGCAAGGCAGTATGGGTAGATATTAATTATTTAATTGAATTTTTTTAAAAACATTGATAGAATTTTTATCAAATTAGCTACAAACATTTAAAAAACTAAAAATGACAAACGAAAATATCTCGCCAATTGAGATTGGCATTGAAAAGATCATCAAAGATTTGCCGCATCGCTATCCGTTTTTGTTGGTTGACAAGGTTAAAATTCTAGAGCCGTTTAAAAAGGCGATTGGTTTTAAAAATGTCACTTTTAATGAACCGCATTTTACGGGGCATTTTCCTGATCGTCCGATCATGCCTGGGGTGTTGATTGTTGAGGCTATGGCGCAGGCGGCGGCGATTATGATTATGAATTCTGACACTTCTGAAGCTCGTGAAGATAATTTGGTTTATTTTATGGGAATTGACAATGCGAAGTTTAGAAAACCAGTGATTCCGGGTGATGTTTTGGAATTGCATATTGAAACTATTCAGGGGCGTTCTAGTGTTTGGAAAATGTCTGGAACTGCGATTGTTGCGGGTCAGAAGGTTGCAGAGGCAGAATTTTCTGCGATGTTTGTTGATAAAAATAAAGCTAAAAAATAATGAGCAAAATACACCAAAGTGCAATCATTTCTGCTGGAGCAAAAATAGGCGAGGGCGTTGAAGTTGGCCCATACTGCGTGATTGGCGGCAATGTAGAAATTGGCGCTGGCACTGTTATAAAATCGCATGTTGTGATTGATGGCCACACAAAAATTGGCAAAAACAATACGATCTTTCCCTTTGCCACAATTGGCTTGGTGCCGCAAGATTTAAAATTTGCTGGCGAAGATTCTCGCGTGGCAATTGGTGACAATAACTCAATTCGCGAACATGTCACAATACATCTTGGAACCAAGGACGGCGCGATGCAAACCACAATTGGCAACAATTGTCTTTTGATGGTTGGGGTGCATGTTGCGCATGATTGTGTGGTTGGCAACAATGTCATTTTGGCCAACAATGCCACGCTTGCAGGACATGTTGAGCTTGGCGACAATGTTGTGATTGGAGGGCTTTCGGCTTTGCATCAATTTGTGCGCGTTGGCCAAGGAGCCATGATTGGCGGCATGTCGGGCGTTGAAAGCGATGTTATTCCTTATGGTTTGGTGATGGGTGAGCGCGCTTTTCTTGCGGGGTTGAACCTTGTTGGCATGAAGCGCCACAACGTTGCGCGCGAAGAAATCCATGCTTTGCGTAATTTTTTCAAAGAGCTTTTTGAAACCAATGATGGCAATTTTCAACAGCGTCTTGAGGCTTTGCTGCCAAGCTTTCCGCAGCAAATAGTTGCCGAAGTTGCCAATTTTGTCAAATCGCATAGTTCGCGTTCTTTTTGTCAGCCAAAAAATTAAATTTTATCAATGCGCGAAATTTGTCTCGACACAGAAACCACAGGGCTTGATCCGCGCGAAGGGCATCGCATCATCGAAATTGCCTGCGTTGAATTGGTCAACAAAGTTAAAACGGGCAATCACTTTCACGCTTATATAAATCCTCGTCGCGAGGTGCCTTTTGAGGCTTTTAAAATTCACGGAATTTCAACTGAATTTTTGCAAGATAAGCCAATTTTTAATCACGTTGTTTATAAATTTCTCGATTTTATCAGGGGGGCGCGGCTGGTGATTCACAACGCTGCGTTTGATATGAAGTTTATCAATTTTGAGCTTGGATTGCTTGGAATTGATCCGATGGTTGGTGCTGATATTGTTGACTCGTTGGTGCTGGCGCGGAGCAAATTTCCTGGGTCGCCAAATTCTTTGGATGCTTTGTGTAAGCGCTTTGGCGTTGATTTGTCGAAGCGGACGAAGCACGGGGCGTTGCTCGATTCGGAGTTGCTTGCGGATGTTTATATTGAGTTGATGGGTGGGGCGCAGTCGAATCTTGGGCTTGACGGCGGTGATGTGGATGAGAAAAAAACGGCAGCGGAGCAAATTGAGGCGGCGGCGGTTGCTGCCGAGGCTAGAAAAATCGTGCCTTCGCGTGGGTTTGGTGTTTCTGAAGATGTTTTAAAAACACATCAAGAATTTGTTTTAAAAAATTTTAAAAATAACCTTTGGGGCTATAATTCATAAGGTTTGATAAAAAAGTAAACACACCACTTTGCAAATGTTAAGAGATAAAATATCGCCACTTTTTCATAAAATTATTGATGCAGAATTTAATCGGCTTGTGCTGTGGGTGCCTGTCTTTGTTGGGTTCGGGGCATTTTTATTTATCACATATTTTGACGGCACGGATTTTTCTTTTGCAAAAATAATTTTTCCGCTGCTGTTGTTTTTCTTTTCTTTGGGGCTTTATTATCAGAAGCGTGAGTCTTATCAATCGTTGATATTTGCGGCTTTGGCGGCTTTGTTGTTTGGGTTTGTTTATAGTTTTTCTTATCAAAAAATTTTCAATAATTATACGCAAATTACGGGTCGGGTTTTTGTTGATGTGCGTGGAAGGGTTGCGGAGGTTAGCAAAACTTATAATGCGATCAACTCTCGCGAAGGGTTGAAAATATTGGTGCGGGACCCTGTTTTTTATAAGCAAAAAAATGCGGCGGCGCCGTTTAAAAAATTTTCGCCACCGCGTGAAATTAGTGAGAAGATGGTGTTGAAAAATTTTATGAATGTGCTTGGTTATCAAGATATTGATGTTGATTTTTTGGAGCGTAAAAAAAATTATCAGCAAGTTGAGTGGCAAAAAGTTGAGGTGGAAAAAGAGGTGGGGCAGGATGGTTCGCAATATGAGGGGCAAGGTTTTGGGGGTGGGGCGCAAGATGGAGGAAGCGGGGCGCAAGATGTTGAAGAGAGGTCTGAATCGCATTTTGAAGATGAGGAAATTTTTCCTAATCCGCCGCATAAAATTTTGGTGATCGCAAATGGCAATGCGCAAAATTTAGAAATTGGTGATGAGATTTTTTTTCGCGCAAGTTTGGCGCCGCCAAAACAAAAACAGTTTTTGGGAGATTTTGATTATGGCTTCAGCTTTAGAGCCAAGGGCGTTGGCGCGCAGGGTTATGTGAGTGGCGAAATTGAAATTGTCAGTCAAAGCAAATCACATCTTTCTTCTTTTGATGAATTTATAGAAAAAACTCGCGGCAAAATTCAAGAAATAATTTTGCGCGATTTGCCGCGCGAGAGCGGAAATATTGCTGCGGCGCTGTTGATGGGCAATCAAAATTTGATCTCAAAAGATGTGATGAACGACATTCGCAATTCGGGTTTGGCGCATTTGATTTCGATCTCGGGCCTGCATTTGAGCCTTGCGGCGGGCATTTTCTTTTTTACATTTCGTTTGCTTTTGGCACAAAGTTCTTATTTGACGCTCAATTTTAACATCAAAAAAATTGCAGCAATTGCGGCAATTATCAGCTCGTTTTTTTATCTCAAAATTTCGGGCTCGCCAGTGCCGGCAGTGCGCTCGTTTATTGCGGTGCTGCTGGTTATGGCAGCAATATTATTTGATCGAAAAATTCATCCTTTGCGCTCAATTGCTTTTGCAATTTTTGTCGTCACTTTGTTCAATCCTTACAATATTTTTTCGATCAGCTTTCAGCTTTCTTTTGCAGCAATTTTGGCGCTGATTGTTTTTGATGAACTGTGGAAGAAGCTTGATTTTGTTGCTTCCAAAGGTGGTCGATTCAAAAAGTTTTCGCTTTATTTTTTTGAGATGATTTTGATTTCAACTTTCACGCAGTTGGCAAATACACCATTTTTGATTTATTATTTTAGTGATGTGTCGGTTTATGGAGCCTTGTCAAATATGGTTGCAATCCCTCTGACAAGTTTTACAACAATGCCGCTTGGATTTGCTTCATTTTTTTTGATGCCGCTTGGTTTAGAAAAATTGGTGCTGGTGCCGATGGGCATCACCATTGACTGGGTGGTTGATATTGCGCATTTTGTGGCCAACTTAAATAACTCGCATTTTTATTTGCCGCAAATGCCAAAATATGGCCTTGGTTTGGCGATTTTTGGCGGCTTGATTTTTTGCTTTTGCTCAAATTATTTAAAGCCGCTTGGAGCCTTGATTTTTCTGGTTTCTTTCGCTAGTTTGGTTTTTATAAAACAGCCCGATTTTTTGATTGATGGCGAGGCAAGATTTTTTGCAATTTATAGTAAGAAAAATGGTTTGGTTTTTTCGAAAGATTTGCGCCCTTCAAAGAAGCGCGATTTGTGGATGCAAAAAATGAATGAGAAAGAATTTAAATCATTTGCCGATTTTTCGGATGAGTCTTTGAAAGGCTCTGGCATTGATTGCAGCGCAGAATCTTGCGCGGTTGATTATCGTGGCAAAAAATTATTTTTTATTTTCAAAAGAATGGAAATTGAAAAAATTTGTGAAAATAATTTTGACTTAGTGGTGAATATGACCAAGAAATACGCGCTTCCACAATGTGTTGCAAAAAATAATATTAAAATTGATAATGATGATCTGTTTTTGAAAGGTGCGCATTTTCTTTATTTTGAAAATGGCAAAATAAAAATAAAAACGGCGAATTAATTTATGTTTTTTACGCAAGATTTACAAAATAAAGCGGCACAAATTTTGGCGCAAGCAGGACAAAAGCAGTTGAAGATTGCGACGGCTGAGTCTTGCACCGGCGGGCTTTTGGCGGCTTTGCTAACAGAAATTTCTGGCTCGTCAAAAGTTTTTGAAAGAGGGTTTGTGGTTTATGCCAATGAGGCGAAGATGCAGATGTTGAATGTTGAGGTGGAGTTGTTGCAAAAATATGGAGCGGTGAGCGAGCAGGTGGCTGTAGCGATGGCGCAAGGGGCGTTGAAAAATTCTTTTGCGGATGTTGCAATTGCGATCACAGGAATTGCTGGTCCAGATGGTGGATCAGACCTTAAGCCTGTTGGCTTGGTGCATATTGCCGCGTTGAATAAAAATTATCCGCAGCGCATAATCAAGCGTAAATTTATTTTTAACGGTCAGCGTTTAGAGGTGCGCAAGGCGGCTTTGGTTGCAGCTTTGGAGATTTTATGTGGAATTATAATAATTTAAGATTTGCGCATAATAGG
>CAYPUN010000009.1:0-16546 GCA_964413985.1 uncultured Rickettsia sp.
GAAAAACAAAATGCAAAAAATAGAAAAAATTTCACAAATTCGGCAGCAAATTTTGGCTGAGAAAAAAAATGCTAAAAAGGTGGCCTTTGTTCCAACTATGGGGGCACTGCATCGCGGGCATTTGTCGTTGATTGAAAAAGCGCGACAAGTGGCGGATGTTGTGGTTGCGAGTGTGTTTGTGAACAAGGCGCAGTTTAACGATGCGGCGGATTATCAAAAATATCCGCGTCAGCTGGAGTCAGATTTGGCGCTGCTTGCAGAGGCTGGCGTTGATTATGTTTTTGCGCCAGATGAGGCGGAAATTTATGCGGCTGATGGTGCTTTCAAAATCATCGTTACAAAATTTGTTGATTGCCTTTGTGGCGCCACTAGAGCAGGGCACTTTGATGGCGTGGCGTTGATTGTTGCAAAATTGTTTAACATCATAAATCCTGACATTGCAATTTTTGGTGAAAAAGATTTTCAGCAAGTTTTGGTGATAAAAAAATTGGTGCGTGATTTGAATTTTAATATCGAAATTTTGACAGCAAAAACTTTGCGTGAAAAAAGTGGATTGGCGATGTCGTCTCGCAATCAAAGACTTGATGAGGCCGCGCTGGCAAAGGCTGCAAACATATTTAGAATTTTAAACGAAATAAAATTTGAAGTGCAAAATCAACCAAAAAACTTGGCAGAAATTTTGCAAAAAAAACGTCAAGAATTGTTGCAAATTGGTTTTGAAAAAATAGATTATCTTGAAATTCGCGATGAAGAAAATTTGCAAATTGCACATGAGTTGAAACAAAATTTGCGGATATTTGTTGCGCTATATCTGGGGCAGGTTAGATTGATAGACAATCTCAAATTATAATTTTTGTATGATTTATATTATCATTAGCAACATTGGTTTGGCGGCGATGACGCTGATTTTGTATTTTCGTTATTCGCATTTTCGAATTGGCTCTGGGTTTAAAGTTGCCGAGCTGGAGAAGCGCTTAAATCAACTGATCACAGAAAAAGAAGCGATTTCGGCAAGCTTGCAAAATGAGGTGAAAAGTGGCACCGAGCAGGTGCGCCAATTGCTAAATTCGGTTGAAGCAATGCGCAAAGAAAAAGAACAAGAAGCGCGTTTGCGTTTGGAGGCTGAAAAGCAAATTGAACTTGCGATGCAAAAAACGCAAGAGGTGCAAAGAAGAATGGATGATTGGAAAAAAGTGCAAGATGCGGCGATGGAAGACGCTAGAAGCGCAATACTTCGTGCGGGGGGTGATCTGTTTGAAAAAATCAGCACAACAACAAAAAATGAAAATATCGAAAGCCGCGTGGCCATTGAAAACAGCGTGAAGAGCGTTTATGGACATCTTGAAAATATTTCAAAAAATGTTGAGGATTTTAAGCAAAAAAGCGAGATGGTGAGTCAAAAACTTGATAAGGCGGTTGAGGTTGCAACACAAGCGGCAGCAAGCAGATCGATGAGTCGTGCTGCTGAAATTGGTGGCGTTCGTGGTGGGGCTGGTGGCGCCTTTGGTGCGTCTGGTGCAAGCATGGGAGTTCGATCTGGCGTTGGCGCTGCGGCGCAAGCTGCTCCAGTTGCGGCTGCGGCCGTGGTTGATCCAGCAACAAAAAAAATAATTTCTAGCGTTGTTGAAAATATAAAACTGTCAGCGCATGAGGCTAACAAAAAATATGTTGCAGCAGAAACTTTGAGCGAAGATAAATTAAAATTTTTGCTGTGCGATATAGTTTTTGTGAAAGACGAAACTTTGTATTTGTTTGATTTTAAATCGATGAGTTATTTTGCGCAATATGCGAAAAAATCTGGGGACAAGGCGGCTTTGGAGGTCTTGAAACAAAGGCTTGACAAATATATCGTTTATATTTCAAATGCAAAATATAAAGCTGCTATTATAAAATTGGCAAATGAATTGAAAATGAAGTTTGGTAGTGCAAAAATTGCGTTTGTGATCAATTCGAAAGTTGAGATGAAGATTTTGCAAGAGATAAAATATTTGGACAACATCAGGAAGCTTGGAATTGAAGTTTGTGATGTTGATTTGGTTAATGATATTGTTTTGTAAATTTAATATTTTTTAAATAACATGCCTCATGATTTTAAAGATATAAAAAGCAAGCTTCTTATCGATGGCGCTCTGTTTTCAGCTTTAGATGATTTGCATTCCGCAATTGCAACTACAGGAGATAAGAAAAAATTTTTAAAAGAATTAAAGGTTGAATTGAGAGATTTTTCTGCGCTAGATCGAGCTGTTTTGGATAAGGAATCCTTAAGTCAAATTGTGGAATGGAGGGAATCAAAAAAACCTAGTCAAGATTCACGTGATATTGAGGAAGCGGTGATTGACGTGTTTTTTGATAATTGGCTTTTAGAAATTTTAAAAACAAAAACGTCGCAAGATGATATAGCGAGGTCGCAAGATATTTTTTGGGAATGCTTGCATCTAATTGGTGTAGATGAAAATAAGCTTGATAGAGCTTTTGGGCATCGAGATTTTGTTCAATTGCTGGAGAGTGTTGTTGATCAGGCAAATAGATCAGGTGAAATAGATGGACGTTTTTTGCTCAATAACATTTTTGAACATGTTGTGAGGCTATATTATCAACGCGTTGATTTTGAGCGCAATGCAGAAGCTTTGGCGAGATGTGATTTTTTGTTTGGGCTTCTTAAAGGGAACTTTAAGCTTCTTAAAGAGAGCGAAAAGTGTCTTCGTGAATATGAATTACTTAAAGAAGTTTATGTGAAAAAAGCTTTGAAATGGTCGTCTGACCAGAAGTTTATTTCTGAGGTGGATCGGCTTTTAAGGGAAGATGAGTTTCTTGAGGGGGCGGGAGCCGCTTTTTGCAAAGCTAGATGTGAAAGTCTTTGTTTCGAAATAGAAAGATACGAACTATCTCTGCAACAGCCATCCTACGCGCCTTTTATGAATCGCCTTCTTGGTACAGAAGAAGACGTAGCCAAAAAAGTTGATAAAAATACCCCTGATCTTAACACCAAAAAAATGTTGGCGCTTTTGCAGTTTTTTCCAATAGCAAAATTTTATAATTTTTTGGCTTTACACAATGCTTCCACTGAATTTGATCTATATTCTATTAAGGATAAAATTGTTGCTGGTGCAAAAACTGACATAGTTAGCTTTCATAATTTTATTGACGATGTGGCTGAGAAGCGAGGTTTTAAATTGTTGATTTTCGCTTTGGATTGTGCTCTTGAAGTAAGTAAATCGATAGATCTTGGTAACAAAATTGATAAAATAATAGAAGCTGCAAAATCTAAAGGCATAAGATCTCATGAAATAGTTAAACATGAATCTGGTCGCAATGCTGGTAAAATGTCGGATGACGAATATGCTGAAAAGATAAATCCGACGATTCAAAACATTCTTTCTGTTTATGAGAGGGTTAATCGGGCAGACCTTGCTTTGCTTGCTGCAAAATTTATTGCTACTAAAACTTATAAAGATCGTGATGTTGCATCTGAAGTTCTTGCTATTTGCACTAAGGAGGTTGAAAAGCCTGAAAATACTCAGTTTAAGGGCTTTTTAAATTCCGCTATTTCTAGAACTATAGAAATAATTGGAGACATTTCTAAGAAAGAAGGTGCGGTGGCGTCAAGGGCTAGAGCTTCAAATCTTGCTGGCGCAGCTGCGGCTGCGGCTGCAGGCAGATCTTAATCATGATGTAATTATTTTTTTTTATTAAAGCTTTATGACAACACAAATTTTGCCCGCAATCGCCGCCAAATCTCCCTTCGCAGTTGAGGTTGAAGCTGGCAAAAAATATTTTTGGTGTTCTTGCGGCTTGTCGCAAAAGCAGCCATTTTGCGATGGCGCGCACAAGGCGCACAAAAACGAAGACGGCACCAGCATAATGAAATCAGTGGTTTATGAAGCTTCGCAAAGTGGCGTGGTTTATTTTTGCGGCTGCAAACACAGCAAAAACGGCGTTCTTTGCGATGGTACTCACAAAACTTTATGAAAAATTCTCCAGCAGAAAAATCTAGCAAAAAATCTTATGCGGGCCTTGCAAATCTTTGGCCATTTTTGAAGCCACATAAAGTTGAGGCGGCTTTGGCCCTTGTGGCTCTTGCTGTCACGGCTTTGATGATTTTGTTTTTTGGCAAGGCGATAAAATATCTAATTGATTTTGGCTTTGCAAAACAAAGCGTGATTTTTCTTGATTTGTCTTTGCTGATTTTTGTTGCGGCAATTGTGATTATGGCCATTGCGGGTTTTTATCGCTCAAGCTTGATCAATTCTGTTGCCGAAAAAATTGTTGCCGATTTGCGCAAAAAAACTTATGACCATGTTGTTCGTGTTTCGGCGGAGTTTTTTGAAACTCTCAAAGCGGGCGATGTGGTGTCGCGCCTCACTTTGGACACTTTTATAATTTATGACGCTATCAGCAACGGCATTCCGTTTTTCTTGCGCAATTTTTTGCTTTTTGTTGGTGGCGTTGGCTTTTTGTTTTTTACCAGCATCAAGCTCACTTTGATTTCAATGATGTTGATTCCGCTGGCAATTGCGCCAATTTTTATTATGGGAAAATGGATAAAAAATCTTTCGCGCAAATCGCAATCAAGCCTTGCGCTGGTTGGCTCGCGCATTGAAGAAACGGTCAGCGGCATCAAAACAATTCAAGCATATTCTTGCGAAGAAAAAGAAATCAAAAATTTTGATAATTGCGTTGATTCGGCTTTGCAAGTTGCGCTTACAAAAATCAGAATTCGCTCATTGTTGATTGCAATTGTAATTTCACTGGCATTTGGCGGCATTGCTGTGGTGCTGTGGATTGGTGGCCATGATGTGTTGTCGCAAAAAATAACTTCGGGTGATTTGTCTTCGTTTATTTTTTATTCAATTATTGCTGCAACTTCTTTGGTTTCAATCAGTCAAGTTTCGGGGCAGATGCAAAATGCTTCGGCGGCTTGTTCGCGAATTTTTGATTTGCTCAAAATTGAATCGCCAGTGCAAGAAGCAAAAAATACGCAAAATTTTCCTGTTGCACAAGAAGTTGAAATTGAATTTAGAGATGTCAATTTTTCATATCCATCGCGCAGAGAAATTGCAATTTTAAAAAATCTGAATTTAAAAATTAAGCCTTGCGAAAAGCTTGCTATTGTTGGCTCTAGCGGCAGTGGAAAAAGCACGGTTTTGCAACTTTTGTTGCGTTTTTATGATGTTGATTCTGGTGCGGTTTTGATTAATGGTGTCGATATAAAATTGTTGTCGTTTTTTGATTTGCGCAAAAATTTTTCATATATTTCGCAAGATAGTTTTATTTTTTCTGGCACAATTTTTGAAAATATTGCTTATGCCGACAAATCGGTTTCGCGCGCGCAAGTTGAAAAAATTATCGAAGAAAATTCTTTTTTGCATTTTATAAAAAATATGCCAGAAGGAATTGACAGTTTTGTTGGCGAAAAAGGTTTGAAATTGTCAGGTGGCGAGCGCCAAAGAATTGCCCTTGCACGCGCTATAATCAAGGACGCGCCAGTTTTTATTCTTGACGAAGCAACTTCTGCACTAGACAACAAAAACGAGCAAGCGATCATCAAAATCATCAACGAGCTGGCTCACAACAAGACTGTAATTACTATTGCACATAAACTTTCTTCAATTATAAACTCTAATCGCATCATCTTTATTAAAGACGGCGAAATCGCAGAAATCGGCACTCACAAAGAGCTGATGGCGTGGGACGGTCTTTATAAAAAGATGTATGAAATGGAAATTCAAAAGATCGATTAGAGTTTATTTATGCTTACAAATGAAATTTTAGACCAGTGCTTTTTGGTGCTTGGAAGTGCGGTGGATGCGGATGCAGCGGTTGAAGAAATCACAAAAATTTTTCGGGAAAAAGAAATACAGACAAGTGATCCTTTTGGATATTTATTGCAAAATGCTTCGACGTTTTTTGAGCAGCATGGTGCAAATGAGGAGCAGGAGCGCTTGGCGAAGTTGATTGAGGTGCTGAATTCTCAAATTAGAGAAATTGATGATAAGATAAAAGAATTGCGAAAAATCGGTGATACGAAGCAGATAGAAGATTCTAATTTGCAAAGACAAGATTTGGTAAAAGAAAAAACCAAATTAAACAGTCAAGATGATGAAGAGGAGCATGGTAAAAAACAAAAATTTGATATTTATAAAAAAGATGCGCAAAAAACCAGAAACGAAGCAGTTGCCAATTTTTTAGGACTAAAAGATTCTAAAAAATATTTTAATCAAGAGCGCTCTCAGTCCTTGCTGGCATTGATGTTGAGCAATTCGATGTTTTGGACTCCGCAGGTGACGCTTGCGGCAATAGAAGCTTCTGAAAATGTTAAGGGCAAAATAAAAACAAAAGAAAGAAGGGTCGAGGGTGGCAAATTTGTAGAAGTTGAATCCGAGCTTGGCTATGTTGAATATTTGCTGAGTCAGAGAAGTTTTGGCAAAGACACTCCGCATGTGAAGGATATTGCGCTGAGCCTGCTTCGCAAAGGTTGTGATTTTGATGCGACCAGCAATATAAATTGGTCAAATTTGCTGCATTCAAGGGCTGTTGAGTCGGGTTTGTTGGTGGCTCTTTGTTCTTATTTTGTTAAAGAGCAAAATAATTTTGCAGTGTTTTTTAATTTGATTGAAAGGCTTGATGAAAAGGCGAATAGCTTGATATCGTCAAATGTGTCAAGATTTTCTGCTGCAGCTTCGCGAGGTGTTGGCACGGCAGCTCCAAATCCAGCTGCCGAATTTGAAGGCGTTGCAAAAGCGGTTGTTGATGAGTGTATAAAAAACAAAAAACTTTGGGATGAGGCGGGAAAAACATCGTTGCCGCGCTTTGTGCTTGCAAGAAAAAATGGTGAACAAAGTGGCAAAGGTTGCGAATTTTCAAAAAGAGTTTGGACTTATATTTAGACAAGAGAAAATCTACAAAAAATATTTCCTGACATATTTGTTGTTGATCCGCAATTTTTGCATGAAATTATTGCGACCAACAACGCTGCGCTACTTTCAATTGCAATTGAGTCGATTGGTGTCTTGGATGAAGGTGTTTCAAATGCAATTTATAGTGCCAAAGATTTAAATGGCGACACCGCTTTTTTAAAGGCTTGTAGGCTTGGACATGATTATGCAATTGAGGCTTTATTTCAAATTGCCACAAGAAATAATGGTGATATTGAAGAATTGACGCAAGGGTGGAGCAGGGTTGTTGAAAAGGGCTTTGCAAAATCTGCGGCATTGCTTATGAAAAATGCTGAAAGTCGTGGTATTAATATTAATCATGGCGCGAATCTTGAGGCTATTCTTGAGCGAGGTGAGCATGCTACGGTGGAAAAAATCTTGGGCGAGTTGAGTCTTAAAGTTGGCGAGGATCGGGCTTTAAGCGGCAATCTTTTGGTGCGTTATCCAGAATTGATGTATAAAATTATTGCAACTAACAACGCAAAATTAATTGCGCATGCAATAAAATCAACCGAACAAATTTCTGAGCAAGACAGAGATTTTATTTTCAACTCTGTCAATAAAAAAGGCGACACCCCATTTTTGCATGCCTGCAGACTTGGTTTTGACGATGCAATTGAGCTGTTGTTTGATGTGAGTAAAGAGGCGGCGGAAGAAGGGTTGCAAATTTGCGCCGAGCTTGGTTTTGCGGATTCGATAAACACAATAATGAAAAAAGTGCGTGCGGCCGAAATGTCAGTTGATTTATCGCCAGCCTTGTTGTTGGCAATTTTTGGAAACAAAGAAACTGCCGCGTCAAATTTGATTGCAAATGGCGCAAGCGTAAATGCTTATGCATATTATGCAAAAGTTGAGGGGAGAGATATTGAGCCGCTGGTGCTTTCTCCGCTTGAGGCGGCGGCAATGGCTGATAATAAGATTTTGGTTTTAGAGTTGTTGAAAAATGGGGCGCACTTTCTTGACGAAAGTAGGAAATATTTTGATTATTATGCAAAATATCGAGAAAGAAATCCTCAGGAAGATGTTGTTTTGGACGAAATTGAAAAACTCAAGAAGGATGTCGTTTTAGGTGAAATTAAAACACTTGAGGATGATAAGTATATATATTCAGAGTTGGTTGGAGAGGCTATAAAAAGCAAGGTTTTTGCGCATAGCACAGGTCTTCACGCTGCGGCAAATCAACTGGTTTCAGAGATGGATGGCTTGGGATGTGGGTATTTGGACCGTATAGATGGAATAAAGAGAGGTATTTCCGCTGCAGTTTTATTTGCAAAGACGATAAACGATGCCGTGCTTAACGGTAGAGACATTTCTTTAATGATTGGGGAAGATATAGAGGCAATAAAATCGGGCTCTAAAGAAAAAATTGATAAGATTCACGAGAGGCGTTCTGGTGCTAGTGAGTCTCTCACAAGAGTAACTTCTGCTTCGCCTTTGGATGGAGGCTTGCAGCAAAGGCGAGGCTCTTCTGGAAATGGTGAAAATTTGTCCAGCCGCTAATTAAACCTTCACAAGCAAATCATTCAACTCCTGCAAATCCTTCGGCAGCGCAATTTCAAACGCCATCTCTTCTTCGCTTCTTGGATGAACAAAGCTAATTTTATAAGAATGCAAAGCCTGACGCGCAAACTCACTCACAAATTTTGTCACTTCTGGCGCAACTTCTTTCGTTGGATTTTTCTTGCTGCCATTATAAGACTGATCGCCAACCAGCGAGTGTTTAAGCGACTCCATATGAACTCGAATTTGATGAGTGCGGCCAGTTTCAAGCGTGCATTCAATCAAGCTGACAAAATTATCGCAAAAAGTTTCGAGAGTTTTATAATGAGTGATTGCCGTGCGCCCAAGGCTGTGAACGGTTTGCATCTTCAGGCGATTTTTTTTGCTGCGAACAATGTTTTTATTTATGACACCTTGCTTGGGATCTAAAACCCCATAAACAAAGGCCAGATAGCTTCTTTTGATCTCGCGTTTTTGCAGCATATCACCAAGAATATGATGCGTAAAATCATTTTTTGCAACCAGCATCAGCCCGCTTGTGTCCTTGTCCAAACGATGCACAATGCCGGGGCGAAATTCGCCATTGATTGATGACAATTTATCTTTGTGCGTGAACAACAACGCATTCACCAAAGTGTTTTCTTGATTGCCCGCACCAGGATGGACAGTGAGCCCAGCGGGTTTGTTGATCACCAACAAATCATCATCTTCAAACACAATTTCAAACGGAATTTCTGTCGCGCTCAAATGCGAAGGTTTTGCCGCGGCCATTGTCACGCAAAATTCTTGGCCAAAAAGTGTTTTTTGCGAAGCGGTTGCAAGTGGCTTGCCATCTGCATCCACAACCAGCCCATCATCAATTAATTTTTGAATTTTGCTGCGGGTGATTTCTGATTTTATCGCCAGAAATTTATCGGCCAAAAATTTGTCAAGCCTGATGCCGGCTTCGCTTTGTGAAACTGTAAAAGTAAATTTTTCCATTTTAAGAAAGGTTGATCAGAGTATCATATTCTTTGATAGCAAAGCGATCAGTCATGCCAGCAATATAGTCGGCAATCAATATCGCCAACTCTTTTTTATCAGAAATTTTTTCAACAAGCAAACGATAATCGTGCGGCAAGCAGTCAGAATTGGCGAGATAGAAGTTGAACAAAGAGTCAATCACCTTACGCGCTCTAGCTGTCATGCGGTTCACTTCAGTGTGGCGATACATGTTTTTCATCAGAAATTTCTTCAGCATTTGGTGTGCTTGCTCAATTTCGGGCGAAAAATTCACCAAAAAATGCGGGCAATTGCGCACGTCATTTTGATCGTGAATTTTTTGCTCTAAAATATTTTTTTGCGTGTTGTGAATTGCATCAACAACCATCGCCAAAGTCAGGCGCTTCTTGGCTTCTCCAACCAAAGTTTCGCGACGAATTTTTGGATGCTTGGCCAAAATTTCTTGATAAATTTTTCCAACCAACGGCAAATCAAAAAGCTGCTCAACCTCGAACAGATCTGCGCGCAGGCCATCTTCAATATCGTGATTGTTATAAGTTATATCATCCGCAAGCGCCGAAATCTGTGCCTCAAGCGATGGTTGACGAAACAAATCCAAATCATGAATTTTGTTATATTCCACCAAATATTTAAAAAGTGGTTTTTGCAAATTGGCGGCAGCAATGGGCCCGTTGTGTTTCACAACGCCTTCAAGCATTTCCCACGACAAATTCAGCCCTTCAAATTCAATAAAACGCGTTTCAATTTTGGTGAGAATTTTTAGCGTGTGCAAATTGTGCGAAAAACCGATGGACGCATCGAAGCTTTGCATTGCTTGGTTGAGCGCCTCTTCTCCCGCATGGCCAAAAGGCGGATGGCCAAGATCGTGCGCCAAAGAAACAATTTCGGCCAAGTCTTTGTTGAGATGCAAACCGCCTGCAATCCAACGCGCTGTTTGCGCCACTTCAAGCGAGTGGGTGAGGCGAGTGCGATAATGATCGCCCTGATAATTTACAAAAACTTGCGTTTTATATTGCAAGCGGCGAAAGGCCGAAGAGTTGATGATGCGGTCGCGGTCGCGTCCAAAGATTGAGCGATATTTGGCGTCGTCATAATTTTCTTGATAAAGTCGTCCGCGCGATTTTTCTTCAATTGTGGCAAGCATTTTGGTGTTCATTTTTTTATCTCCCATTTGTCTTTTATGGCGTTGCAGCGATCAGTCAATTTCTTGCCATACAGCTCCAATTCTGGATCAACAGCATGTTGGCAAGCAATCACAAATTCTTGACGTAGCCTTGTTAAATCAATTTTGTTATAAAGTTCATTCTTCGTATTAAAATTTTTATCAAGCGGCTTTTTTTCTTTTTTCTTTTTTGCGGCCTCCTTAGCCGCCTCTTTCTCCGCCGCAGATTCCTCACTTTTTGCCCCTTCAAATTGCTTCACCTGATCGGGATAAATTCCAATGCTATAAAAGCTGCTATTATTGCTCAAATCAGCATTGATTTTATCTTGTTTGATCTCTTCTTGCAGCGCTGCACTTGGCTGCAACATGCCGTCGGGATAGCGTATATAAGCCTTCTTCTGGCACGCAGTTTTTTCTTTCAACTCGCGCTTAAATTTTAAATCGTCAATTTTTTTCAAGCATTGGCGCTGCGAATCAAAATCGGCGCTGCATTCTTTAAACTCGTCACTAAGCAAGCGAAAGCGCACACAAACAGGATATTTTTCCTGCGCCGCCAAAAAAGCTGCATTGTTTTTGTCGATATTTTTGTTGATCGCAAACGGCGTGTTATAGCTGTCTTGCGACCTTTTAAAATATTCTTTTTGATGATATGGCGGAACAATTTGTTGGCCAGAAATCAATTTTTTGCGACAAGAAAAATAATCCTCAACTTCAATATATTCTAAAGTTTCAATTTTATAGCCTTGAGTTATACAGCGATCGTGGTCGTTGTTGTTGAACAAACTGTTGCGATCATCGCCCCATTGTTCATAAGATTCGTTATAATTTTTTTCGATATTTTTTATCAGCTGCTTTATCATGCCGTTAAAGCGCAAATCTTTTGGCAGAGAGATATCGCTTTTCAATTTATGCTTTGCAAGCAACAGGCGACAGCGCCAATAGAGTTCTGTTTTGAGAGGAGTTTCGTTAAAATCAAGTCCGCGCGAAATACAAAATTGATGATCTTTGGTTTCAATTTCTTGCATCTCGCTGTCAGAAGAAGTCATATAAAACCTGCGCGCAGAATCGCAAGAGATAATAAAAATTATCAGCAATAAAATAGTTTTTTTTGATAAAGAAAAAAAATTCATGAAGATAATGCTTGTTGTCTTTTTGCGGCGCGACGAGCCTCCAGCTCTGCTTCGCGCTTTTCTTTTTCAATTGATTTTAAAACTTCAATCAATTGCAAAATCCAATCTTTTTGCATCAGCAATCCACCAGGATTTTTTTGTTTAAAGTTTTCAATAACCTCTTCAAACGCTGTCAGAGTAAGCTCATCAGCTGAAAGAATTTTTAACATTTCGCCAAGACAATCAAGATCAGAATCGATAATAATTGCTTCACCTTGCTGCTTCAAAAGAAAGTTGCGATCATTTGCATCCATCATTTTCAAGATGTCAAACTCTTCATCACTCAGTTCAAAAATCGATTTGCAATATTCCCCAGGATCTTTGTCGGGCAAATAAATTTGCGTCGCGATATTTTCTTTGATGTGGTGTGCAATATAGCTGTCGTCAATTTCTTCGCGGCTTTTGCCAACAAAAATAACGGCGCAATTTCGCGCGCGCATGGTTTGCAAAAAGTCATTCAAGCGATTTGACAGCACAGGATTGTCAAGCAAATCCCAAGTATCATCAAAAATTATAATTGACGGAGAATCATCGACCAAAATTTCAAGGCGCTGCAAAAGATAACTCATCACAGGAATCAAAATTGGTTTTTGATTTTTAATTTCATCCAAATCAAAAGCCTGAATTGCATTTTGCCACTGTGATTCTTGGGCTGAGCCAAAAACATAACCCAATTTTCCATTGCCCCAAATTTTTAATTTCTCATATAAATTGGGCGTTTTTGTTGCATCAGAAAACAAATCAAATGCAGTCAAAAAGCTGGGAGACGGCGAATTGAGTGCTTGCTCAACAATCTGCGGAATAAGCGCAATTTCTTCTTCAGGAACTTTGCCTTTCAAAAACTCGATCAATTCTTGAATCCATTTTGTTAAAAAATCGATATTTGTTTTGTTGCTTGGCAAAGAAAATGGATTGAGCTGCAAAAAATCTTGAGCATCAATATTTTTTGTTAAAGTTTTATAATCGCCGCCAAGCGCTTCAACAAAGACTTTGGACGATTTGCCAGAATCAAAATAAAAAACTTTATCGCCAAATTTTTGCGCCTGTGCAATCAAAAAATTGACAAAGGTGGTTTTGCCCGAGCCTTGTGGCCCTAGCACCAAAGTGTGGCCCAAGTTTTTTTCGTGAAAGCTAAAAAAATATGGCGTGTTCAAAACTGTTTTAAGCGTTGTGATTGCTGGCCCCCAATGATTGCCTTCAATTGCTCCGGCAGGAAAATTGTGCAAAGAGGCAAAGCCAGCAATGCGCAAAGTGTTGATAATTTTTTGCCGACGCAAAAACGCAAAATTTCCCGGCAATTGTGACCAAAAACAATGCTCCGAAAACACATCTTCGCGCACCAAAATAAAGCCCAAAGAGCCAAATTTTTCAACAATTGAACCAACATCTTTTTCAAGCACTTCTTTGTCTTTGTTGATCAGCATCACCGTGCTTTGCACGTGGCAAAAATCGGTTTCAACATGATGATCGCTTTCAACAAAATTGGCCAAATAGCTGAGTTGGCGAAATTCTTCATCGCCGCTGATTTCTAGGATATGATTTTGATATTGCTGCTCTTCAATATCTTTTTTGTTGAAAGCAAAATCAAAAGATTGCGTGATGATAAATTCAAACGGCAATTGCAAAATGCGCTCCAAGGCGCCAGTCGAAACTTCGTGATATTCTTTTATTGACAACATCGCCGCAAAATTTTTGCTTTCAAGGCCTGCCACTTCAAGCTCGCGGTTGCCAAAGGCAATTTTGTGATTCATGATATCGTCAGAAATATCATTGGCTGCAAGCGGATAATGCTCTTCTTGCAAATTGACAATTTTGCCAAAAAAACGCATCGGTTCAGAATATAAAACTCCATCTTCACGCTCTTCAATTGTAAGCATGCGTCCGCCATATTCCTCAATTTCGGCAAGAATTTTTAGCGAAACACGGCTTAAATTTTTGAAACTATCAGCAAGAAAATTTTGATGCAAATTTTTGGTCGCATTAAAAGAAAGCGAGCGATAAAAAGCATCAAAATTGTGAATTGAAGTGTCGAGCCCCTCGATGATTATGGTGATATAAAGCTCGTTGACATATTGATCATCCCACTTGTTGGCTTTAACCCAGCTCTCGTTGATTTTTTGCGAAAAAAAATCAGGAAATTCGCCACTTGGCACAATATTTTTTTTGCGCCGAATTGTGTGAAACCAAAACGCAAATTTGTTTTCTTTGACATGCTCTGAGATTGAGTCGCGCAAGGTGTCACGCAGAGAAATCAAATCGGTGCTGATTGATTCGCCACCAAAACCTGTGACGCGAATTGTCTGCAAAAGCTCGCCATTTTTGGTTAAAATCGTGCTTGGATCATAATGGCAAACATAGGGAATAAAATCTTGGTCAGGGATTGCAGCTGTTAGAACTTTTGGTTTCTTCTTTTGAAGATATTTTATTATTTGTTCTATCATTTAATGATCCATTATTTATCTATCTTTAGTGAAAAAAATCCTAACAAGATAATATCAAAAAAAATTGAGTGATTGCGATATTTTAAGATTTGAGCTGCGCTTATATTGCATTGCCCCGCTTAGCTTTTTTTAAGCTCAACGAGGGCTTAAAAAAAGGTTGCCGTAGGGGCAATACAATATAAGCGCAGCTCAAATCTTAAAATATCGCAATTCCTTACTATCTTTTTGCCGCGTCAACATAATCACGTTTCACATGCCCAGTATAAAGCTGGCGCGGGCGGCCAATTTTGAAAGCGCGATCTTCAATCATTTCTTTCCACTGCGCAACCCAGCCAGCAGAGCGGGCGCAAGCGAAAATCACCGTGAACAATGAAGACGGAATTCCAAGCGCTTTATAAATTATGCCAGAATAAAAATCGACATTTGGAAACAATTTGCGTTGAATAAAATATTCGTCATTGAGTGCAATTTTTTCAAGTTCCATTGCAATGTGAAGCAGTGGATCGTCTTTGATGCCAAGCTCTTGCAGCACTTCGTCGCAAGACGATTTGAGCACAGCAGCGCGCGGATCATAATTTTTGTAAACGCGGTGACCAAAGCCCATCAAGCGGAAAGGATCATTTTTGTCTTTGGCGCGCGCGATAAATTCTGGTATGCGAGCAACTGAGCCAATCTCTTGCAGCATTTCGATAACTTCTTCATTGGCGCCACCATGCGCTGGACCCCACAAAGACGCGATTCCGGCGCCAATGCAAGCAAATGGATTTGCTCCCGAAGAGCCTGCCAAGCGCACTGTTGAGGTTGAGGCGTTTTGTTCGTGGTCAGCATGTAAAATAAAGATGCGCTCCATCGCCTTAGCAATTGTAGGGCTGACGCTATATTTTTTGTTTGGCGTTGCAAACAGCATATGCAAGAAATTTTCTGCAAAACCAAGATCGTCTTGCGGATAAATTATTGGTTGGCCGATCGAGTATTTATAAGCCATGGCCGCCAAAGTTGGCATTTTGGCAATGATTTTGTAAACCACATCCATACGGCCTTCGGGCGTTGCAACATGCATCGATTCGTGATAAAATGCCGAAAGTGATGCAACAGCACCAACCATGATGGCCATTGGGTGCGCACGTCTTGGAAAGCCGCGATATAAAATGTGAAGCTGCTCATGCGCCAAAGTGTTTTCTTTGATGTTGCGCTTGAAGTCTTCATATTGCGCGGCCTTAGGCAGTTCGTTGTGGATGAGCAAATAGCAAAGCTCAAGATATTCACTTTTTTGCGCCAATTCTTCAATCGAATAGCCGCGGTGGCGCAAAATGCCTTGATCGCCATCAATGAAGGTGATTTGCGACTCGCAAGATGCGGTGGACAAGAATCCGGGGTCATAAGTGAACATGCTGCTTTCTTTATAAAGTGCCGAAATGTCGATCACATCTTGGCCAATTGAGGCGCGGTGAATGGGCAGCTGAATCTCCTTACCATCTGGAAGGGTTAGTTTTGCAAGAGTTTTGGCGTCTGTCATAAAAAAATTGCTTAGTTGAAAAATATCGCTATATTCAATCAAATGTTGAATTCAAAATCAATTTTAATTTTAACTTTTTTATAAAAGTGAGTCAAATTTTAAGCAATAAAAATCCAAGCGACACCAAAGTTGTTGTCGCAATGTCGGGAGGCGTTGATTCGTCTGTGGTGGCGTGTATGCTGAAAGAGCAGGGCTATCAGGTGATTGGTATCACTTTGCAACTTTATGATTTGGGTGAAGCTTTGAAGAAGAAAAACGCTTGCTGTGCGGGTGTTGACATCATGGACGCCAAGAAAGTGGCCGACAAATTTGACTTTGCGCATTATGTGCTGAATTATCAAAATTTGTTCCAAGAATCGGTGATGGACGATTTTGCTGATAGCTATTTGCGTGGTGAGACGCCGATTCCATGCGTGCGCTGCAATCAATCGGTAAAATTTCGTGATTTGATGAAAGTGGCAAGAGACCTTGGGGCTGATGCGCTGGCAACGGGTCATTATGTGCAAAGAATTTATGATGAAACGGCTGCAAACCCAACGGCAGAGCTGCACAAAGCCGTTGATGAAAACAAAGACCAAAGCTATTTTTTGTTTGCAACAACCCGCGAGCAGCTAGATTTTCTGCGCTTTCCACTTGGCGGCATGCACAAAGAAGAAACGCGAAAATTGGCGCTACAATATGGCATAGAAGTAGCAAACAAGCCAGACAGCCAAGATATTTGCTTTGTGCCAAATGGGGATTATGCTTCGGTGATAAAGCGCATGCGCCCTACAGCCTTTAAGGCTGGTGAGTTTGTGCATATTGAAAGCGGCAAGGTTTTG